>CAMWUH010000079.1 GCA_947177325.1 uncultured Bacteroidales bacterium | reverse complement strand
AGGAGTTTATCAATTCGGTTGTGGCAAGTTACGACTGCAACAAACCAAGTTAATGCCTCTATGGCAGACATGGCCGGATGAGCAAGGTTCCGGTTTAGCCGGACAGCAATATAATAAAGGCTCGCGAGAGGAATCTGCTCGCGAGCCTTTATTATGGGGATTTATGCCGGGAACTGAATATCCCGGTTGAAAAGCAATTCCGGGGATTACCCGAGCCGGCTTTTATTTTTTGCCTTTGACAACGAGGTTTTTGATTTCCCAGGTGTCGGCGCCTGAAGTTGATGAGGCATATTTGAAGCCAATTTCAATTTTCTTGCCGTTGAAGGCAGCGAGGCTGATTTCGCCTGAGTTGGCGAAAGTCCAAGCGCCGGCGTCGGGCCAAGTGGGTATAGTCAGTTTGGTCCAGCTGCTTGAGCCCTCTACGCGGGCATAAACGCCGCAGAGGTCGCGCAGGGTGGTCTGGAATTTGGCGGCGTGGTCAAAAGCGAGAGTGCAGTCGGTAGCGCCTGTGAGGTCGATAACGGCTGAAACGGCCCATGCTTCAGTGGCGTAAGGCGAGTTTTTGTAGCCCGAACCGTTGAGGTAAGATTTGCCATTGTAAGTTTTCCAGTCCCAAATGTAATCTAATGCATCAGGAATGGTGACGTTGTCGATGGTCCAGCCTGCGGAGAGGGCTGCATCAGACTCGTTGAGAGCTTTGTAGATGTCGGTCAGGGTTGAGGGAGCGGGGTCGGGAGTGGGTGTAGAGCCACCTTCGCCGAGCACGAACTTAGAGGTGTTTTTCAAACCGGGGCCACCGCAATATTTCATCACGTCGCCGTAGAGGCTGACCTTTTTGCCGAGGTTGCCGGGGTTGTCAACGAGGTTGAGTGAAGAGCGCACACCGGGAGCATTGGTTTCGGTGGGGAGCTGGATGCCAACGCAGAGCGAGGCATCTTTGCAGTCGGCCGAGGGACCTACAACAATGTTGGTAGTGGCAGCGTTGGCGGTTGAGAATTCAGTGTTGCTCAACAGAGTTGAAGAGCCGCCTGTGGGCATAGAGCCAACGATGTAGCCTTCCATCCACACTCCTGCACCTCCGGCGGGAGATTCGCTGGTTGAAGTGGGGTTGAGGGCGATTACCTGAGCGGTTGAGAAGGGTGATGATTCAGAGCCGTCGCCCGAGCCGGGAGTGGGGTCGGGGGTGGGAGTGGGAGTAGAGCCTCCTTCGCCGAGCACGTATTTAGAGGTGTTTTTCAAACCGGGGCCACTGCAATATTTCATCACGTCGCCGTAGAGGCTGACCTCTTTGCCGAGGTTGCCGGGGTTTTCGGCGAGGTTGAGGGCTGAGCGAACTGAGCCGGTGGGGAGCTGGATGCCGATACATTTGGTGTAGTCGGTGCAATCGACAGTGGGAGCGATTACGAGGTTGGTTGTGGCAGCCTCGGCAGTAGAGAAGTTTGTGCCTGAGAGGGTTGTTGAAGAGCCGCCGGTAGGCATAGAGCCAACTATGTAGCCTTTCACCCAAACGCCTGAACCGCCTGCGGGAGATTCGGTGGTTGATGTCGGGTTCATCGCCACGATTTGGCCAACGTTGTAGGGAGAGGCTTCAGAGCCGTCGCCGTTGGCGATTTCGCCGCCGGGCACGTCAACGCCTTCAATTCGGAATTGAGAGGTAGCGCCTGAGTTGCCTGTCAAGCCCCATGAGCCCATGTAGGTGTCGAGCACACCGAAGAGCCATATTTGCTTGCCGTAGTTGGCGGGATTGTCGCGGAGATTGCCGAGCTGACGCAAGGGAGTGTCTTGAGGCAGGGGCACGATCATGCACTTGGTGTAGTCTTTGCAAGCGGGGTCGTCGGCGATAACGAGAGTGTTGGCCAGAACAACATCGGCTGTCCATTCAATGTCGTTGTTGGAAGTGACTGTGGTAACTTCGGGAGCCACTGCACCAACAATGTAGCCGGTTACCCAACCACGGTCAGATTTGCCGGCGTTGATGGTTTGAATAGCTTGTTCAACGGTGTAGGGGTTGGTTTCGTCGCCGGGTTGCATAGTCGGGTTGCCGAAGTTCATGCAGCCTTTTGCGTCGATGAGAGTGAGCTGCCAGGGAGCGTCGGGGTTATCGCTTGTGGCGTAGTAGTCGAGGAGAGCAACAATGTCGCCGTTACCGGCGGGGAGCATTTCGTCGCGGAAAGTGGCATAGCCTGAGGTGCGCACGGTGATTGACTGATTGTCAGCATCGTAGAGAATACGGTTGGTGTTCTCTTTGTAGGCAGTAACGAATTTGGCTTCGCCACCTTCGGCAAAGTGCACATTGTTGAAGCGCACGAGGCGGCTTTGGAAAGCGGCCAGTTCGGCAGGGGCTGAGGGGAGGTCAGAGAATTTGCGGATAACGAGCGTATCGATTTTCTCAGGCTCGGGGAGACCGTTGAGCTCGATGTGCTCTTCAAGCATCATTTTTGACATGAAAGTGGTTTCCCACACCTGGCCTTTTTCGTAGTACATCGGATAGCCCAACTGCTGGGTGCCGTTGTATTTTCCTATGTACATGTCGGTGGCGTCGATTACCACTTCCTGACCGGGACGATAGGTCAGATAGAGCGAGTAGGCGTTGACCGAGATAGCGAGCGCGGCGGTTTCGTCGGCAATGACGAGTTTTTTGTAGACGTTGCCGGTGCGGTCGCTTGAAATAACGCGGCCTTTGATGATATAGTGAGAGCCGTCGGCTTTTTCGCCGATGGTTTCAACGTAGTTGACTGCATCCTGCCAGTAAGCTTGTTTGAGCTCGAGAATAGTGGTATTGGCAGAGAGTGTGGCCACGGGGATATCGAAGCCGGGCACATCTTTTTCAAAGTCGGGTTGGCAGCTTGTCATCGCACCGAAAGAGGCGATGCCCACCAAACTCATTAATATTTTTTTGAAAGTTTTCATCAGCTTAAAATGATTTTAGTTGATATGGGGAAGTAAGGTGGTTACCAAATTATTTTTTGCCTTTGACAACGAGGTTTTTGATTTCCCAGGTGTCGGCGCCGGAAGTTGATGAGGCATATTTGAAGCCAATTTCAATTTTCTTGCCGTTGAAGGCAGCGAGGCTGATTTCGCCTGAGTTGGCGAAAGTCCAAGCGCCGGCGTCGGGCCAAGTGGGTATAGTCAGTTTGGTCCAGCTGCTTGAGCCCTCTACGCGGGCATAAACGCCGCAGAGGTCGCGCAGGGTGGTCTGGAATTTGGCGGCGTGGTCAAAAGCGAGAGTGCAGTCGGTAGCGCCTGTGAGGTCGATAACGGCTGAAACGGCCCATGCTTCAGTGGCGTAAGGCGAGTTTTTGTAGCCCGAACCGTTGAGGTAAGATTTGCCATTGTAAGTTTTCCAGTCCCAAATGTAATCTAATGCATCAGGAAGGGTAACGTTGTCGATGGTCCAGCCTGCGGAGAGGGCGGCATCAGACTCGTTGAGAGCTTTGTAGAGGTCGGTCAGAGTCGAGGGAGCAGGGTCATCACCGCCGGGTTCGTCGCCCGAGCCGCCACCTTGGCCGTCGAGGATGAATTTAGAGGTGTTTTTCAGACCGGGGCCACCGCAATATTTCATCACGTCGCCATAGAGGCTGATTTCTTTGCCGAGGTTGCCGGGGTTGTCAACGAGATTAAGGGCAGAGCGCACGCCGGGTGCATTGCTCTCGGTTGGGAGCTGGATGCCAACGCAGAGAGAGGCATCTTTGCAATCAGCCGACGGACCGATAACGATGTTGGTTGTAGCAGCGTTGGCGGTTGAGAACTCAGTGTTGCTCAACAGAGTTGAAGAGCCGCCTGTGGGCATTGAGCCTACGATAAAGCCTTTAACCCAAACGCCTGCACCGCCTGCGGGCGATTCGCTGGTAGAAGTTGGGTTGAGGGCGATTACCTGAGCGGTTGTGTAGGGGTTGGATTCAGAGCCGTTGCCATCGCCGGTGGCGGGGTCGTCGCCCGGTTCATCACCACCGGGTTCGTCGCCGCCGGGTTGGTCACCGGGTTGCTCGCCGGGCAACTCCATTTCCCCGTCAAGTTCGTAGAGAGTGGGGAGGAAGTAGCCGTCGCTGATGGTGGGATAAGCGCCGTAAGAGCTCTTTTCAGCGAAGTACTGGATAACCTTGGCGTTACCGACGTTGGTGATTGTCCAGGTGTCGGAAGCGGGATCGAGCACGGGCATCCAGAGGAAGTTGTTGTTGCCCTCTTGCAGTGAGGTAGCGAGCTGGAATGAGTTGTAGGTACCCTCCATATAGAGGTAACGACCTTGCGAATCAACGATGTAGTATTGGCCTTCGGTTGCAGCGGCAGTGAACATGAAAGCGTTGGCGGCTTCACCTTTGATAACGCCGTTGGAGGGAGTTACGTTGGTGCAGTAGAGCCAGCCGTAGTTGCTGCCGGCCGGGGCAGGTTTGGCCATAGCGTAGTTGGAGCCGTCGAAAGCAACGAGGGCGTAGCCTTTGCCTGAGGTGATGGCTGAAACTTTCTTGAAGATAACAGGTTCCATGCCGGGAATACCCTCACTGCCCCAGTTGTAAGCGTCGACCGAGCGGAGGCCGGCGATACCTACATATTTGTCAATGTAGCCGTGGAGGGTTACCTGACGGCCATGGTTGGCGGGGTTATCTGCGAGGTTAAGGTCGTTGCGGATAGGACCCGAGGGGAGTTGCACTGAGATACATTTGGTGTAGTCAGTTTCGTCGGGGTTGTCAGCGAGAAGAATGTTGGTGGCTGAGCCGAAGGGGGCTTCAAACTGGCTGGTAGCGTCGTTGGCCACGAAAACGGTTTCGGTGGTGGCGGCGCAACCGACGATGTAGCCGGTTGCCCAGTAGTAAGTGCCGGCATCGGGCACTTCAGAATAGTAAGCTGTGTAGTAAGCTTTGATGCCGTTGATGTTGAACGGGAGCTCGGCCGAGCCGTTGGCGCCGTCAGCTTCGCCTAAAGGCGGACATTCAACAGGGGGATAGTCGAATTCGTTTTCGCAGGCGGTGAAACCCACTGCGGCTGCAACGGCTATCATTGAGGCTGCTATATATTTTGTTAGTTTCATGATTTGACTGTAAAAAGATAACAGGTTGGATTTTTTGATTTATATGATTGGGAGAGAGCCCGGCGCAGGGATTAGTAGCGGAAGCCAATGTTGAGGAACACTTTGATGCCCTGGGCGTAGGAATATTTGTTGGGGAACTTGTTAACGTCGTAGTTAGTATAGTCAAATCGGCCTTGTTGATAGCCGTTGGTCATGATTTGACGGTTGTTCAGGAGGTTGGTCACCGAGAGGTTGATATTCATCGAAGCCTGGCGGTTGATGTAGATGAGCTTGCCGATAGATGCGTTGACAACCCAGGCATTGTTGAGCTTGTCTTGCACGGCGAGCGATTTCATTTTTGCCTCGAGTTCTTCGGGGTTGGGGAAGTGTTGCCAGAGTTCGGGAAGCGCTTCGTGGCGGATTGGTGAGAGGGTCACATAAGCGTTGCCCATCCAGGAGGCGTTGAGGTTGAAGAACCAGCTGTGGGGGGCGGCGTAGTCGATGCCGAAGTTGATGGCAGTCTGGGGAGTGCCACCAACGAAGAAGTTTTTCAGATAAACCACTTGGGCAGTATCGGGCATCATGCCGTTTTCGTAAGAACGCACGCCTATGGGGCGGTTTTTGTACTGATAACGGCTAACAGTACCGGCAGCCGAGAGGGTGATTGAGGGGGTTATCTTGAACGCCATGCCGAGTTCAACGCCTTTGTAACGACGGTGAACGTTGGTGAGCACGTAGTTCATGAATGTTGAGTATTGGTCGTCGTAGAATGAAGAACGTTCGGTCATGTTCATCATTTCGGTCCAGAAACCTGAAATCTGACCGCGGAAGCGGCGATAGTTCCAGGCATAAGAGAGGTCGGCAGAGAAGATTCGTTCAGAACCGAGGCCTTCGATGGCGGTGTCTTTGATGCGGGGTGAGATGTAGCTGTATTCAAAGAGCGGGGCACGGGTTTCGTAGGTGGCGTGGGCTGAGAAGAAGTTGCGGCCGTCGAGCTTGTAGGTCGCACCGGCTTTCACAGCGCCGTTGTCGAAGCGGTGGGTAACGCCTTTGCCGAGAGAGTTGTCGGGGGCGCGGCCGTTGCGCATCTTACCGTCGCGTTGGAATTGAGTGTAAGAGAGTTTGAGGCCGTAGTTGATGTCCCATTGCGGGAGGTTGATTACGTTTTGCAACCACATCTGAGCCTGGATGGCGTAGATATTGTAGTTGTAACCGAATTTATCACCTTTAGTGACGTGACGGTTGGGGTTGTCGAGGTCGTTTTGGAGAATTGTGGGGTTAGAGGGGAAGTCGCGCTCGGCGTATGTGTCGATGTCGAGCCAGTATTCGCCGCCGAGGAGATCGCGGATGGTTTTGAAGTAGCTTGCGTTGGTGTAGTTGAACGAAGCTCCGCCTTGCAGCGAAATGCGGTCGTTAAAGCGGTGGTTGATAAGAGTAGAGAAGATGTAGTTCAACTGGTTGCTGACGCGGTTTTCGAGAATGTAGCTTGAGCCGCGTTTGGGGTTGTTGGGATTTTCGTTCTGGAGATTGTTGAGGTAGTTGACCTGGTAGAGGTCGTCCCATTTGATCTGGCGATTGTCGAGGTGACTCCAATATTCGGTAACGAGTTCTGAGGCTGCGGTAGGCTGGCCGTCGTCGTAGAATGCTGAGGGGAGATTTTTGTAGTAGTCGGGGCGAGGATCGGCGGCGTTATACCAGTTCAGAGCCGATGTGCTGTAGTGAACCCAGCGGGCGGCCAAGCCGGTATTGACTGTAGTGCGGTCGGTTTTGTAAATCCAGTTGAGCATTGCGGTGGGGTCGAATTGCTCAATGATTTTGGCTGAGCGGCGTTTGCCTGCCTGGAGGCCCCAGTTGGGGTTGTAGAGGTTGGTGCCTGCGAGTTCAAATGCTTCCTTGAATGTGGCTGAAGAGCCGGCACGCTCGGTTGGAGCGCCGTAGGCTGTAAGAGTCAGAGAGTGGTGGGGGTTGATAACCTTCTCGACTGAAATGAATGCACCGGCTGAGTTGTAGTAGGTGCCGGGCACAATTCCTTCGTTGCTCCATCGGCCGATTGCGCTGACAGTAACGCCCCAGCCGTCGCGGCTGATGCCGGTAGAGTAGGTGGCCATGGCGCGGAGCTGATAGTTGGAGTTGGTGTAGGCCACTGAGCCATTGAAGCCGGCGGCATAGCCTGAAGTGATTGTAGAGATATTGGCGGAGCCACCGATATCACCAAAGCCATAGGAAGCGGCGCCGAGACCAACGGTAGTGGTGCGATTGCGGAAAGCGCGTGAGGTCATGCCTCCAAGCGATGAGTAATTAAAGCGTCCGCGAGCCAGGTCGTTGAAGGGGATACCGTTGAGATAGGTAGTCTGGTATTCCTGGTTATAACCGCGATAGCGGAAATACATCGGCTGGAAGTTGTAGTTTTGAGCCGAATAATAAATATCGTCAGAAGCGCCGGTCAAAGCGTTGATTGACTGGGCTGAGCCGTCTTCATCTTCAAGAGCGTTTTCATCGAAGAGAACATCCTCGTTTTCGCGATAATAAGTTTGCACGAGGTTGTCGCTGATAAGCTCGATTGCGCCTACATCAACAGTGAAGCCTTCGTAGGCATCGGTGATGATAGAGGCAGCGTTGTAGCCGGGAGCTGAGGCGTTGATAAGCACTTCGCCTTCAGCAGCGTTAGTGATAGTGAATTGACCTGAGATGTTGGTGTTGACGCTGATACCCAATGCAGGGATTTCAACTCGGGCACCGTAAATGGGGGTGCCTGTGTCGCCGTCAACTACGCTACCTTTCACGGTAGCATGCTGCGCGAAGGCGTTGCACACGGCCAACACGAGCATCGTTAGGAACACTTTCAGTTTCATAAAGGTGATAATTGGTTTTGTATGGTTTTAGAATTATAATTACAGATTGGAGCATGGAGCTGCCGGGCCGAGGGGGCAATAGAGCGATAGAGCGTGGTTGGGGTGCCGTATAGATTACAATTCAATAGACGTGGGTAAAAACTGTAACTCGCTGAACAGGGCGCAGTTAATCGAATATGCGAGATGAGCTGCGCGGAGTGCTCCCTTAAGGAATTTCAAATTTAGTGAAAAAGTTTTAAATTGCAAATAAAAACTGTCCCTTTTCCTATTGATGTTTTGGTCAGAGAACTTCTTTCGGGGAGAGTGATACGAGGGGCGCGGCAGATATGTAAGACAACGTTAGACCCGGTTCCCCAATATTTGTTAAATGCTGAGGCGGTAAAGCGTTATGCAGATGAGTTCGCGCAGTGAGGGAGCAATGCGGTTGCATTGGGGAATCGGGTCTTACATAAATCATAAGAAAAGAGGGTTGATCACAACTTGTTCCGGAAGTTGCGACTCAACCCTTTGAATAATCAATTTTACATGGTT
>CAMWUH010000078.1 GCA_947177325.1 uncultured Bacteroidales bacterium | reverse complement strand
GAAGTTAGAGAAAATCTGCTACGCCACCAAATTTTTACACATTATTTAATAAAAACGGAATATTGCTTTAATAAAAACCGAGTCGTTGCGTACGGTTGCGTCGTGCTGTCGGTGTTGCTTTAATCGCAAAAAATGGCTAACTTTGCAGCCGTAACGTATCAACTTGGCAACCCGTCTCTCCCTCGGTTACCTCCCAATCTTAGCTACTTCGCAATGAAACGCATCATATCAGCCGCTATTGCCGCTTTACTCTTAACTTCTGCAATGGCACAGCGCGTCGAAACCATCAACTTCGGCAACTTCAATCAGTGGATTACCCGCAACATCCCCGAATCGGCCATTATCGGCGGTAACACCAAAACCATCTATGAAATCGGTCCGAATGCTACCATCGACGGTGCCAAAGCCTACTCCAATCAGGGGGGCTCTCCTTGGGCCACATCAAATGTCTATGCCAAAGTCAGCGGCGTAAAGAAAGCCTCATGCGCCGTTTACCCCGACACCCGCTCTGCCGGCAACCGATGCGCCAAACTCGTAGCTCAGATGGAAAATGTCAAAGCCATAGGCATTATTTCCATGGACGTGATGGTTGGCGGCTCAATGTTTCTCGGCAAGATGCTCGAACCCGTCACATCAACCTCCAATCCCTATTCTAAAATGGAGATGGGTGTGCCATTTACCGGCCGACCATCCGCTCTCCGCTTCGACTATAAAACCAAGATTCCTAACGTAGATTACCGCACCTATTCAAGCGGCTTCGGGCGCAAAAAGCAGCTACCAGGCCGCGACAACGGCGAGGTGTTCATTCTGCTGCAACGGCGCTGGGAAGATGCCGACGGCAACCTACATGCCACCCGCGTGGCAACAGGCCGCGAGGTCTTTAACAAATCCACCGGCTGGATCAACTCCCACGACCTCAAGCTCAACTATGGCGACATCTCCTCCTTGCGCGGCACTCAGGCCTACAAAGCCCTCATCCCGAAGGATAAGAGCTACTATGCCCGCAACAGTAAAGGCAAAATGGTGCCCGTGGTGGAATCAGGCTGGGAAACCGACCCCAACGCCGCTCCTACCCACATGATTCTTATGTTTTCAGCTTCTTCGGGCGAGCCCTACACCGCTACTGAAGGCTTAACCCTTTGGATTGACAACGTGGCTCTTGTCTATTAAAACCCGGGGCCGAAGCGTCAACCCTCCGCAAATTTAACATTTGTAGAAATAATGTAACAAAAATTTAATCAAAAAACTAACATTTATATTTTGATTATCACCCCGTTAGGTGCTACCTTTGCATTGTCCGCCACGAAAGTGGTGGAAATTTATAACTTCGTTCCTTAACCATCTTTTTTAGCATATATTCAACAGTATTGGTCTGATAGATACAGGACGCTCAGAGATAGCGCCCGGTACATTCTTATAAATATAAAACTATAAACAACTGTCAACTAACTTTCACTCAAATATGGATAATTTGCGTAACATAATCAGATTAATGCAGATGGTTGATACCAGCCTGTGGAAAAACTCTGATTATAATGTTATGGCAGTTGTTAAAAGAAATAATGACCCCGATAAAACTGACAGCCCGGTAATCGTTATCGAGCTTAAAGAACCTCACAGACCAACAAAATCTCGCTATAGATTGCAAAATCTTAAAGATAACGGCCAATTTATAAAAGCCAGATGTATTGATGAAGGTCGCAACGATTTTGGAGTTGATGCTGAAATTCACATAACAGATGAAAAATGCCGTTTGATACTCCACCAACCATCCAACATCGGTGATTATGAACTGACATTCGACTTCATTAATTTTGACACACTTCCTTACCTCGCAATATAAAATTAACTACTATAATCAACCAATCTCTTTTCTATTATGAAAAAACTTTTACTTTCTCTCTCGCTTGCTGTAGCAGCTATGTTTGCAGCATCAGCCGATACCTTTGTGAAGGTGACAGACGCTTCGACCCTTAAAGCCGGCGACGAAATCATTATCGTTGCTCCTACCAAAAATGTGGCTATGGCGGCCCAAAACTCAGGAAATTACCGTGAGTCAACGTCTGTAACAATCTCAAACAATCAAATTGAAATTACTGATAAATCTGTTGCAGTAGTTACTCTTGAAGCATCAGGCAATAACTGGGCTCTTAAAACAGCTGAAGGTTATCTAAATGCCGGAACAAAAAACAAAGTAACTTCCGTTGAAAGTATCACTTCATTGTCAATTGCAATTGATGGAAACGGTAACGCAACAATTGCCGATCTTACTACTACTAATCGTAAAATGCAGTATAATGGTTCAAATCCTCGCTTCGCATTCTACGAATCTAATCAAACAGCGGTTTCTATCTTTAGAAAATTTGTAGAAGAATCTGATGAACCCATCGAATATACAGAACTTCCCGAAAGCTTCAATATTGCTTTCGGTCAAACTAAGGCACTTGCATCTTCATTTCCTGAAACAATAGAATTTGCTTCTGACGACGAAACAATTGCCACTGTTGACGAAAATGGCTTGGTTACCGGTGTTAATCCTGGCAAAACTTCAATTCTCGCTATGTGGGATGCCGATGAAAAATACACTGAAGGCTATGCTGAAATCGAAATTGAAGTAATTTATGCTGCCACTTTCGACTTCATTACCAAATATGAAGACTATGGTTTGGAAATTATCTCAGGTACTGCACCTACACCTGAAGAACCTGTAGTAATTAAAGAAAATGATGTAACCTTGGAAATTTCAGGCCAACAAGGTTTGTACAAACAGCCAGAATATCGTATCTATAGTGGCACTTCACTTGCTTTCACCGCTCCTTCAGGTTACAATTTGATAAAAATTGAAGCAAACTGCTCTTTGTCTTCTTTGAAATATGAAGGTGAAGCACTTAATCAAAATGCATGGGAAGGTAGCGCTGCCTTTGTTGAATTGGAAGCAGTTGGTAAAACTACCCTTACTAAAATCACTGTATATTTGGAAAAAATCGGTGGCGCTGGCGATGACCCCGTTGTTGATCCCCTCGACTATGATATCGTAATCCTCGACGCTGAAGGCGAAACCCTCTCAGGTGTTATCGGCTCTCACGACTTCGACTCTGTTGAATCATTCAAAATCTTCTTCTCTCAAACTAATGCCGAAGGTATCAGCTTCTACTATATGCTCGAAGCCAACACTGAAGAACCCGAAGTTGAAACTCAAGCTGCTGAACCCGCTGAAGGTTACACCCTCTACAACCATGAAGATGGTATCGTTATCCCCAACAACTACAACGGCACTCTCAGCTACTACGCTCAAGACGACGTTACCGAAGCTAAAACCGATATCAAAACTATCGCTATCGACCCCAACCAAAACACCTCAGGCATTTCAGCCGTTGAAATCGACGCTGCTAACGGCGCTGTTGAATACTTCAACCTCCAAGGTGTTCGCGTTAACGCTCCCGCTGCAGGTCTTTACCTGATGCGTCAAGGCGATAAAGTGATGAAAGTAGTTATCCGCTAATCGACCATCCAATCTATCACATACTTAAAAGGGTTGCCCCCACACCACCGGGAGCAACCCTTTTTTATTTAGCTACATTCTATTATTCTATCATATTTATTTAACACCCTCCGCCCCCCTTTCCCCCCTATCGGGCTTATCGGCTTATTAGGCCTATCGGGCTTATCCCCTGGCCACCTAAAGGCACCGATAATATAAAAATAAAATCAGGCGTCCTCACGGATGCCTGATTTTATTCATAAACCAATCATTATCACATTTCTTGCAATGAAAAAATTATTATTTTTCTGCTTTCTGTAATTATAACGTCACAACCCTGTAAATTGTTTACACGCCTGTTATATTTTTCAATTATTTATCCCCGTCCCATCATTTTCCTCAGGCAAAAAGATAAAAAAAAGTAACTTGCCGTCTAATTCCCGTCCAAAACTCGGGGAAATAACTATGTTTATAACCTTGTTGATAACTGTTGATAAAAGTTGAAGAGATTTTAATAAGTTTTATTGCAAAATTGGAGTGAGGTAATTATACAAACATGCTCAATTTGCCTCAAAATTATTTAGCATAAATAAATCTACCGGTTATTCACTTGATTTTTTCCTGTTTTCAACAATTATTTGGATAAATCTTATTAACTTTGCACTTTATTAACAAGGTGTTGATAAATAACTCAATTCGCTATAAATCAATCATTATAGTTGTTGATTAAATGTTAGCTGTGGCCGGGCAAATGTTTATAACCTAATAAGCAACATTTTCGCCCAAAAGTTATTACGGATATTAACACCCCTTATTATTATTATTTTATAGAGTTTTTTCAAATAAAATTTTTTACTATAATATAAATGGCTGAAGACAACATCTGTCAAAATCAAGACCGGGGCGCCGCGAGCTCTGTTGCCGGCAAAGATAAGCAAAAACTTTTGGAAGAGATAGCTCTGTTGAAAAAAGAGCGCAACGCCGTCATCATGGCGCATTACTATCAGAACGGCGACATTCAGGATGTGGCCGACTATATCGGCGACTCGCTTGCTTTGGCCCAAATTGCTGAAAAGGTGAAAGAGCCGGTGATTGTGATGTGTGGCGTTCATTTCATGGGTGAAACAGCCAAGATACTTTGCCCCGACAAGGTGGTGCTCATTCCCGACGCCGACGCCGGATGCTCTCTGGCCGACAGCTGCCGTGCTGAAGATTTGAAGAAATTCATTGAAGAGCATCCGGGCCACACGGTTGTCAGCTATGTTAACACTTCGGCCGCCGTCAAGGCGCTGACCGATGTGGTTGTAACTTCGTCAAATGCCAAGGCTGTTATCGACTCGCTCCCCGAGGATGAGAAAATCATATTCGGCCCCGACAGGAATTTAGGAGGTTATATCAATTCGGTTACCGGACGAGATATGGTTGTGTGGGACGGAGCCTGCCACGTTCATGAGCAATTTTCGCTTGAAAAAATCGTTGAATTAAAGAAGGCTCATCCCGAGGCCAAGCTGCTGGTTCACCCCGAGTGTAAGCGACCGATTGTGATGTTGGCCGATAAGGTTGGCTCAACGGCTGCTCTGCTCAAATATGCCATAGAAAGTCCGGCCAAGGAATTCATTGTAGCTACGGAGCATGGCATCATTCATCAGATGCAACGCGAATGTAAAGATAAAACTTTTATTCCGGCTCCACCGGTCGACTCAACTTGCGTCTGCAACGATTGCAACTTTATGAAGCTAAACACTCTTGAAAAGCTTCGCGACTGCCTCAAGTCGATGCAGCCGGCCATTGAAGTTGATGAAGCGATTGCCGCTAAAGCTATCCTACCTATCCGTCGCATGCTTGAAATCTCAAAAAAATTAAATAAATAGAATTTATATATAATATATATGGAATATAATCACCGCGCCATTGAGCAAAAATGGCAACAATATTGGAAAGACAACAAGGTATATAAAGCTGAAATCAACCCTGACAAGGAGAAATTCTATGTGCTCGACATGTTTCCCTATCCTTCGGGAGCAGGCTTGCACGTAGGCCATCCGCTGGGCTATATCGCTTCCGACATTTTTGCTCGCTACAAGCGTCATCAAGGTTTCAACGTGCTTCATCCCATGGGCTACGATGCTTATGGCTTGCCCGCTGAGCAATATGCCATCCAAACCGGTCAGCACCCCGAAATCACCACCCGCCAAAACATTGCCCGCTATCGCTCGCAGCTCGATAAAATAGGTTTCTGCTTTGACTGGGATCGCGAAATAAAAACTTGCGACCCCGAATATTACAAGTGGACTCAATGGGCATTTATAAAAATGTTTAACTCTTATTTCGACACCGACGCCAACGCTGCCCGCCCCATCGCCGACCTTATCGCTCACTTTGAAAAAGAGGGCTCTAAAGGGGTAAAAGCTGCTTGCGGCAAAGAACTTCACTTCACTGCCGACGAGTGGCGAGCTATGGATGAAAAACAAAAGAGCGACACTTTGATGAACTATCGCATAGCCTATCTTGGCAACACTATGGTTAACTGGTGTCCGAAACTCGGCACCGTTCTGGCCAATGATGAAGTTAGCGAAGGTTTATCAATTCGCGGCGGTTATCCGGTAGAGCAAAAGTTGATGTATCAATGGTGTCTGCGAGTTTCGGCCTATGCCCAGCGATTGCTCGACGGCCTTGAAACTATTGATTGGACCGACTCGCTCAAAGAAACTCAACGCAACTGGATTGGTCGCTCTGAAGGCGCGGAAATGATATTTAAAATTGCCGACAGCGATGTAGAATTGGAAATATTCACCACCAGAGCCGACACCGTGTTTGGCGTGACATTTATGGTGCTTGCTCCCGAAAGCAAATACGTTGACATGATCACCACTCCATCACAGCGCGCCGCCGTCGATGAATATGTCAATGCAACCCGCCACAAAACCGAGCGCGAGCGAATGATCGACAAAAAGGTGAGCGGTGTGTTCACGGGAGCCTACGCTATCAACCCCCTGACCGGCGAAAAAATTCCGGTGTGGGTGAGTGATTACGTGCTTGCCGGCTACGGTACTGGCGCAATCATGGCCGTTCCGGCCCACGACAGCCGCGACTATGCCTTCGCGCGCCACTTCAACCTTCCTATAATTCCGCTGATTGAGGGTGCCGACGTCAGCGAGCAGTCATTCGACGCTAAAAGCGGCAAAATGATTAACTCAAGCAACGGCGAGCTCAACCTCAACGGTTTGGAGGTGAAAGAAGCTATTGCCCTCACCAAAAAATTTATTGAAGAGAAAGGAATCGGTAAAGTGAAAGTCAACTACCGACTCCGCGATGCTATCTTCTCACGTCAGCGCTACTGGGGCGAGCCTTTCCCCGTTTACTACAAAAACGGTATCCCAATGATGCTCGACGTAGAAAAACTGCCGTTGCTGCTTCCCGAAGTAGACAAATATCTCCCCACCGAAGAGGGTGAACCCCCATTGGGTCGCGCCAAAAACTGGCACACCGAAGATGGTTGGGAACTTGAAAAATGCACCATGCCCGGATTTGCAGGCTCATCAGCCTACTATCTGCGCTATATGGACCCCCGCAATAACGACGCTCTCGTTTCACCCGAAGCCAACAACTATTGGCGCAACGTTGATCTCTATGTGGGTGGCACCGAACACGCAACCGGCCACCTTATCTACTCTCGCTTCTGGAACAAATTCCTCCACGACCTCGGCATCGTCTGTGAGGAAGAGCCTTTCAAAAAGCTTATCAACCAGGGTATGATTCAGGGCCGAAGCAACTTCGTTTATCGCATCAAAGACACCAACACCTTTGTTTCTAACGGCTTGAAGGACCAATATGACGTTACTCCAATCCACGTCGACGTTAACATAGTCAGCAACGACCGCCTCGACCTCGACAAATTCAGAGCTTGGCGTCCGGAATTTGCCGATGCCGAATTTATTTTGGAAGACGGACAATATGTGTGTGGCTACGCGGTTGAGAAAATGTCGAAATCAATGTTTAACGTAGTTAACCCCGACGACATAGTTGAGCGTTACGGAGCCGACACTCTCCGCCTCTATGAAATGTTCCTCGGCCCGGTAGAGCAATCAAAACCGTGGGACACCAACGGCATCGACGGTGTTAACCGCTTCTTGAAAAAACTCTGGAACCTCTTCTATAAAGCCGATACTTTCTTGCCCGACGACTCTGAGCCAACTGCCGACAATCTCAAATCGCTCCACAAACTTATCCAAAAAGTTACATGGGACATAGAGCACTTCTCTTACAACACTTCAATCTCGGCCTTTATGATCTGCGTCAACGAATTGACCGCTCAGAAATGCCGCTCGCGCGCAGTGTTGACTCAGCTGGTAGTGCTTTTGGCTCCATTCGCACCCCACATCTCCGAAGAGCTTTGGCACGCCTTAGGCAACGACACAACTGTCAACGATGCCTCATGGCCCGTATTCAACGAAGAGTATGTAAAAGAAAATGAGGTTACTATGGCGGTGTCGTTCAATGGCAAAGCACGCTACAACATCACCGTTGCGGCTGATGCTTCGCGCGAAGAAGTGGAGAAAGCCGCCCTCGAAGCCGACGGCGCAGCCCGCTGGATTGATGGCAAAACAATCCGCAAAGTAATAGTTGTGCCCGGCAAAATCGTCAACATCGTTGTAGGCTGATAAAACCATTAACGTTTTACTGCTATTTAAAAGTTGAGGCCTTTTAATTGTAGAGAATGAATTTACATACTAAATCAATAACTAAGGCTAAGCCGTTCCTTAAGTGGGCAGGCGGTAAAACACAGTTATTGTCGACAATAGATTATTTTCTCCCGGATTCTTTTGCTGTAGAGAAGGACATAACTTACATTGAACCCTTTGTAGGTGGTGGAGCTATGATTTTCTTCATGCTACAGAAGTATCCCAATATTAAGAAGGCTATTAT
>CAMWUH010000077.1 GCA_947177325.1 uncultured Bacteroidales bacterium | reverse complement strand
ATGTATGAGGTTTATGGAAGCCGCCAGAACC
Organism: uncultured Bacteroidales bacterium; assembly: GCA_947177325.1. Taxonomy (GTDB): domain Bacteria; phylum Bacteroidota; class Bacteroidia; order Bacteroidales; family Muribaculaceae; genus JAGBWK01. Next base: position 8,443 of record CAMWUH010000077.1, on the reverse strand, counting down.
CGCCTTACTCGGTTTTTCCTCCGGCATATTCCTCCTCTATATGAAACAGGAATATTCCGGAGGATTTTATATACGCGTATAATTTTAGCGAAATTAATGGCACAATCATTAGGATTAACATTGAATATGGCCAAACAAACCGGACCATCTGAGGCTATAAAACACCAATGGCCAAACAAAGATTCTTTGCTTGACCATTGATTATTAATCGTTTACGCGAACTTATCGCTTTAATATTCGTCTTCGTTGAAGAAGAAGTCTTCTTTGGAGGGGTAGTCGAGCCAGATGTCTTCGATTGATTCGTAGGTTTCGCCTTCGTCTTCCATCTCCTGGAGGTTTTCGATAACTTCAAGGGGAGCTCCGGAGCGCATTGCGTAGTCAATAAGTTCGTCTTTGGTTGCGGGCCAGGGAGCGTCTTCGAGCTTCGAGGCCAATTCAAGTGTCCAATACATAGTTGTTATTCGTTTTTTATAGTTTGATACTTCGGTTATTGTGAGTCGGGGAAGGTCCGTTTTCTCCAACTGCTTATAAAAGTGGGTGCAAAATTAGCAATTATATTTTTATATACAATAGTTTTGAGTGTTGGTTGAGTGATTTTTTATTTTTTAAATAAACTTTCAACCCTTTAAATGGCGTTATAGTGAAAATTACAACGTTAATCTGACTTAATTTAATTATGGAAAGTAAATTTGTAGATGATTTTGAGGCTAAGGTCAAGGCTGACCTTTTGAAGTTTTTAAAGGAAAAGGGTGCGGTTGATGAAGTTGTGCCCGAATGTCCCGACGTTGAGGAGAAGTGGCCTGAGATAGTCAGGAGCTACATTCCCGACGGAGCGCGGGAATTTGAGCAGTATCCGGTTGTGTCGCTTGGCTGGATGATGTTTATCGGTATGGCGATGGCTTATTATTGGGATACTGACTGGGCTGCCCACTCCGGACGTAAAGATTACTACGAGCAACTTCGCGATAAGGCGGGTTATGATAATCTTGACGACACGGTGGTTAAGGATTTGCTCCACTATGAGGGCGAAGCGGCTGAGAAAGTCAGTGAGCTGGTGGCGCAATGTGCCGCACGAGTCAATGGATTATTGGCGCATGAGCATGTTGAACCAGGAACGCCTGATGCATTTGGGTGTTATCTGGCAGCGCTACATCAGCTTTACTTGGCCGGGATGGCTATGGAGCTGAATGCATTGGGCTATCACATGACGCCGTTTGACCCGACTCAAAACTAAGGGACGGGATCAGGCGAGGGAGATAATCTCTACGGATTTCAGGCCGCGATATTTTGCTGATTCATAGGCTCCGAGGTCTTCGCCGTTGCGATTGACGTGGGCCACTACGAAACGGTGGCCTACGGCTAACTGTGTGATTGTCAAGAGGTCGCCTTTCTGAATATTATGACTTCCCTCTACGTCGTTGACTATGAACTGACACTGGCCAATGTAAGTGAGGAAATAGACGCGATTGGGGTCGTAGGACAGGCGCAGTTGAGTACCGCGCTCAAGGCTTTGCACTTCAATGCAATCAATGGGTGTGAAAATCGAGATGTCGGCGTCGTCGCCCAAACGCTTGAGGAGCGATTCATAATCATCGCTACCGAGATATTGTGCAATGATATCCATGGTCGAAAGGCGGGGCACAACCTTGTCGGTTTTGAAACCGAAAAGGCGTTTGAGGGTGTTGACGCCCAGGTTTTCGTTGGTGGTATCTTTTATTGATTGCGAGAGGACGTCGAAATCAACACTGCGAGTCATATTCAAGCCAACCTTTTGACGTATCATTCTCAGAATTTCATTTTCATTAGCCATAGTCACACGATAAAGAAGTCGGTTCAAAAAAATTTCCCACAAAGATAATTATTTCTGACTTAACAATTCCATAACGCAGTTAAAATGGATGAAGTGGATGAAATAGGCTTGAGAAATGCGGTTAGAAGGGGGTTGGGATGGAGAAGCGGTAGGTTTGCCCGGTGAGGGGGAAGGTGAAATGAAGTGAGCGTGCATGAAGGTGGAGGCGCACGGTGGATTGTGGGTTTACAGTGGAAACGGTCGGTGAGGAAGCCGCTGAGAAGTTGGGAGAAAACCGGTCTTCAACCGCTGAGGTATAGGCGTTTGCTGCGTAAAGGCGGTCGCCAAGAATGGGCATGCCGAGACCCTGGGGGGAGGCTGAGTGGACGCGCAGTTGATGGGTGCGACCGGTCAAGGGGCGGAAAATCACTCGGCTGTTGCCATTTTCAACTCCCTGAAACTCATAATCGGTCACGGCCCGACGACCATTAACGGTGTCAACTCGCTGGCGAGGGCGATCGAGCAGATCGGGAGCGATTGGCAATGAAATGTTGCCTTTCGGCGAAATTCCGCAGGCGCGATAATCGCCGCAAACTATCGCTTCATATTCTTTGCTGACTTGGCCGGAAGCGAAGAGCGATTGCAATACTTTGAGCGACTGAGCGCCGAAGGCGGCTACGATAAGGCCGGAGGTGTCTTGGTCGAGTCGATGGGCCATTTTCACTTCCCGGTCAGCGCCATACCGCTCAATGAGCCAATGCTCAAGCGATTGCGCTCTCCCCTTGCCCGGCACGGAAAGCATGCCTGAAGGCTTATTGACGATGCAAAACCATTCGTTTTCAAACAGTATCTGAGGCTCAACATGGGCTGCGGCAAAGCAGTCGTCGTTGAGAGGAATATCCAATGGCAATCCCTGCAGCATCCACCTCAACAACGGGCCACACTTACCACGGCACGCCGGGTAATGATTGCCATGAATACGGAGCTCACCATCCTTGGGGCTGCCATACCAAAATTCTGCCATCTCAACGGGAGTCAACCTGCGGCGATAGGCCTCTTGCAGGAGTTTGGGAGCACAACATTCGCCTGTGCCCGATGGGGGCACACCCATAGGAGTGTCGGCAAATATCCGGCTCAAACTACGGCTTTCACCGCGAGCGTCGAGCACTTGGAAATTATCAAACAGCCATTGCTGGAGCGCCACGGAGTCGGCCCGACGCTGCAGCTTCATCCGTTCCAACTCCTCTCGGCAATTTTGAAGCCGCGAAGCCAAAGGAGCAAACGATTCAGCCGCCGACTGCTTAAGGCGTCGCAACTCGGCTTTTTCAAACTGACTTTGCTTAATCAATTGAGCATTCCTAACCTCATCGACCGGACCTCGGGAACGTTCAGCGTCGCGCGCCTGCTTGGATTGGCGAATTTGCAGCCTGAATTGCTCCAGCCGAGCATCGTGCCGCTCTTTTTCAGCAAGGTACTCGGCTTCACAAACAGCCACCATATCCTTCTGAAAGGCCTCGATACGGAGATTTTGAAGCGTGATTTCAGCTTCGCGGGTCTTGAAATAACCGTTGGGGGCAAGATAGTCAAACACCGGCCCGACGAAGCCATCGCAATGGAAGCCCCCTACCCCTAACTGGCCGGAGAAGGCACACAACTCATATCGCCTGCCCGCAGCATCTTCAGCTATCATTACCCCTAACATTTTGCCCTGATGAAATTCGCCATACATCGCCTTGTCGGAAGGCAGCGGGCTTCGGCCCATAGCCTCGATGCGCTCGCAGAGATTACGGTAAATCTCGATGCATGCCGGTGAGGGAGTGTAGCAAAAGGGGTTGTTCATGACAAGACATTGGGGTGAAGCTACGGCAGGAAACGTATCGTAAATAGTTTATTTTTGGCGGGTTGCGAAATAGCGGTTAAGGATGTCGCGGGCGGCTATGAACGACGATACGCGGTTAGCGAGAACTTTCTGCTCCAGTCCTGCCAGTTCAACGGCAATGGCAGGGTCGTCGTAGAAGTCGCGACGGAGGCGCTCGTCGATGGTTTCATACATCCAATAGCGGGCCTGCTGCATTCGCTTGCGCTCAAAATAGCCATTGGCGTCGACGTGGGCGAAGTAGCGGTCAATCATATCCCAGATTTCGGGGATACCGAGCTCAAAGTAGCCTGAATAGGTTAGCACTTCGGGCTGCCAGCCCGACTCGGTCGGGGGGAACAGACGGAGAGCCGAGCGGAATTGGGCTTGAGCCAACTGAGCGGGCCCTACGTTATCACCGTCGGCTTTGTTGATAACTATACCGTCGGCCATCTCCATGATGCCGCGTTTGATGCCTTGAAGTTCATCGCCTGTGCCGGCAAGCTGAATAAGCAGAAAGAAATCGACCATAGAGTGAACGGCGGTTTCGCTCTGCCCTACACCCACGGTTTCAACAAAAATGTTGTTGTAGCCGGCAGCTTCGCAGAGCACAATGGTTTCACGAGTTTTGCGAGCCACTCCGCCGAGGGAGCCGGCCGATGGTGAAGGGCGAATGAAAGCAGAGGGGTGGGTCGAGAGCTTCTCCATGCGGGTTTTGTCGCCGAGGATAGAGCCTTTGGTGCGCTCGCTTGAAGGGTCGATAGCGAGCACAGCGAGTTTGCCGCCGCGGCTGAGCACGTGGCGACCGAAAATATCGATTGACGTAGACTTACCGGCGCCCGGCACACCGGTGATACCGATGCGGCGAGAGCGGCCCGACGATGGGAGGCATTTTTCGATAATCTCCTGAGCCAGCGCGTAATGGTCGGGGTTAACGCTCTCAACGAGCGTAACGGCACGCGAAAGCATCGTAATGTCGCCGCGCAAAATTCCCTCCACCATCTCCGCTACCGACGGCATCGGCTTGCGGCGAGGGCGAAAATAGGGATTGACAGTAGGCTGGGAGGTCACGCCTGAATTAACGGTCAGGCCGGCATATTGAGAGTCGTTTTCGGGATGTTCCATTGGGCAGGTATTAATATCAGGTAAAAGTCAGGTTAGTTTTAATAGTAGCCGGTGATGCGAACGGTTTGCTCCGGATTGGCGGGGTCGGAGGTGATAACGGAGATGCGGGCGTTGACCATCCCGTCGGTCACCGCCGAGGGGAGGATGGTAACGTCGACACGCGCCGATTTCCCTTTCTTTATGGAAGTGACCTTGCAAGCGATTTCAACGCCGGGATCGAGCGAATAAATGCGGCGTATTATCAGAGGCGACTTGCCGCGATTGGTGATGGTGAACGAAGCATGCGCCGGCTCTGCACCCGGATTCATGGCGCCCAAGTCGATATTCTCGGTTGAAAGCGAGGCCACGGGTGCGTTCATGCGCTGGCCCGGGGTGAGTCGGGAGAAATCTTCCTTGATATTGGCCAGAATCTCGATGGTTACCGGGGTGGCACCGGGAGCGGGAACAAATTGGAGCGAATCGGTGACCAGACCGTAGGTTTTCAACTTGGAGGGGTAGAGCGTCAAGGCGTAGGCAATTTGCTCGCCGGGGGGCACTGTCGGGGTGGTGGAAGCCACGTTGATATAGTCAGGCACGTTGACCCACTGAGGGGTAACCGAGTCGGGCGAAGCGTTGTAAACCTCGAAGAACTCTGACTTGGCTCTCGCGCCGGTCAGCGGGCCGTAGGGGAGCATCTCGGTGCGCAGTCTGAGCGGAGCAGCTTCGATTGGATAGCGACTGCTCAGCGACTTGGGGTTGCCGATAACCACGCCCACGATGTGGAGCACCGCTACGGCTGAATTATCCGACAGTTTTACTTTCACATTTTTATCGAAGCGCCCCGGACGTCCGGCCGGATTATATGTAACCTTGATTTCAGCGGAGTCGCCGGGAGCTATGGCGCGGCGAGGATACGACGGGCTTGTGCATCCACAAGAAGCCCTGGCCGAAATGATCGACACCGGTTGGGCCGAATTGTTGAACATAGTGAATGTGCAGCTGACGGGGCCGCCATCCTCATCGAAAGCGCCGAAATCATGGCGCTCCGAGAGCCATTCAATAGCGGTGGATTTGCCTCTGCCCTCCCCCTCTTTAACTTTTCGTTCAGAGGCTGAAGCAAAGCTCATGACCGGAATGGCTACGGCTATAACTACGGTGGCTATCAGTTTTTTCATGGCCGACGGAGGGGATTAGTGCTGACGGGGCACAACATTGCCCGAAATTTTCAGTCGCAGTTTTTTGTTTTTGGGATCGTTGGTGCTGACTTTGACATTCTTGACAAATTCGCCGGGGCGGCCATCGGGGTTGTAGGTCACTTTGACTTTGCCCGACTTGCCGGGGGCAATGGGTTGAAGCGGGATTTCGGGGCTTGTGCATCCACATTCGGCCTTAGCGTCGATAATCACCAGCGGCTCGTCGCCATCGTTGACAAAGGTGAACTCGCAGGTAGCCGGGCCGCCATCTTCGCGAATGGTGCCGAAATCGTGGCTTTTATTGTCAAACTTGATATGTGATTTGGCGTTTAAGGCCATCGGCAAAACCAATGCGATGACCGTCAGCAGGTAGAGATATTTCTTCATGTTTCTTATGTTTTAGCGAAGTTAGGAGTTAATGATTGGTTAGCTGAGAGGAGCGGTATCAGCCGATTCGGGTTTGTCGGCTCCGCCGGCGAGCATGCCGCAGGCGGCCATGATGTCTTCGCCACGCGAGGCACGGATAGTGGTGGTGATTCCCCGGGCCGAAAGATAGTCGCGGAAAGCCTCCATGGTCGGGCGCGAGGCGGGTCGCAGGTCACTGTCGGGGATCGCGTGGAAGCGAATGAGGTTGACCCTGCACTCCATGCCGCCAATCAGCTTGGCCAGAGCGGCAGCGTAGCGGAGGGAGTCGTTGACGTCGCGCCACATTATGTATTCAAACGACAGCCTGCGCTGATGGCTCCAATCTTCCTGACGCAGAAGCGCAACTACGTCGGTAATGGGATAGGCCGCTTCGACGGGCATCAATCGTCGCCGCTCGTCGCTGAAAGGCACGTGGAGCGAAATGGCTATGTGGACCTTCGTTTCGCGGAGCAAGCGAGCAAGCTCTTTCAATCGGCCGATAGATGAAACGGTTATGCGTTTCGGGCTCCAGGCGAGGCCCCATGAGGCAGTCAGTATCTCAATGGCGGTCATCACGGCATCGATGTTGTCGAGCGGCTCTCCCATGCCCATAAAGACTATGTTGGTCAGCTCCTCGCTGCCATCTACCGAGAGCACCTGATTGATAACGTCGCCGGCCGTAAGGTTACCTTGCAGCCCGTAGCGGCCTGTCATGCAAAACTTGCACCCCATCCGGCAGCCGGCTTGCGACGACACGCATAGCGTTGCCCGGTCACGGTCAGGGATATAAACGGCCTCTATGTCGCGACCCTTGACACCTGCAAAAAGATATTTCACAGTGCCGTCGGTCGAGACGGCTTTGCCTATCGGCTCACGGCGCCCTACGGTGTAGCTCTCCTTCAAGCGCTCACGCACGGCGAGCGAGAGGTCGGTCATAGCGTCGATGGAGGTAGCGCGGCGCTCATAAATCCATTTGGCAATCTGCTTTCCGGCAAATGGTTTTGCACCGGCAGCTACGGCCACATCGCGAAGCTGCTCGGCCGTTAGGCCAATCAGGGGAGTTTTCATGGCATCGCCGCCTGCCGGGTTGATAACACTGTCGCTCATAAACTGAATATATATCTACGTCTACTTATATTTAATTTACTTTTGCAAAGTTGATCATAATCGGCGGTTGGAGGGCACGGAAAAGGGGGAGATTTAATTAAAAAAGATTAATACGGAAAAATTTCTTTAATTAATTATTAAAAATCCACAAATTCCTTGTATCTTTGTAGCAAAGTTGTGGAATCAGGTTGTTATACCGTCAAAAACGGGGGAGTTTTCCCTCCGGCGGTTCAGGAAATCTCACAGCTATCTCACAGACTATTCAAAAACAATAAATAATTAACATACAATCCAATTTTTAAAACAACCACACAATGAGCAAAATCGATTTAACTCAGTATGGTATCACCGGCACTCCGGAGATTATCCACAACCCCTCTTATGAGCAGCTCTTCAACGACGAGACCAAATCAAATCTCGAAGGCTACGAAAAAGGCCAGGAAACAGAGCTCGGCGCAGTTAACGTTATGACCGGTATCTACACCGGCCGCTCTCCCAAAGATAAATTCTTCATTGAAGACGCTGTGTCAAAAGACACTATCTGGTGGACTTCAGACGAATACAAAAACGACAACAAACCCATCAGCGAAAAAACTTGGGACGAACTCAAGAAAATCGCCGACAAAGAATTGTCAAACAAACCTTTGTATGTGGTTGACGCATTCTGCGGCACTAACCCCGACACCCGCCTGGCAGTTCGCTTCATCGTTGAAGTTGCTTGGCAGGCTCACTTCGTGACCAACATGTTTATCCGTCCCACCGAAGAAGAGCTCAAAAACTTCACTCCTGACTTTGTGGTTCTCAACGCTTCCAAAGCTAAAGTTGAAAACTGGAAAGAACTCGGCATCAATTCTGAAACTTGCGTTGCTTTCAACCTCACTCAGAAAATGCAAATCATCATCAACACATGGTATGGTGGTGAAATGAAGAAAGGTATGTTCTCCATCATGAACTACTACCTCCCCCTCAAAGGCATGGCTTCTATGCACT
>CAMWUH010000076.1 GCA_947177325.1 uncultured Bacteroidales bacterium | reverse complement strand
TTAATAAAAACCTACATAATAATAAGAGATAATCCCCATTCTCTGATTGACAAGTTGAAAGACCTTCAGGAGCAATTCAGAACAGCAGTAGATTTAGATGCACGAAAAGAATTTTTTTATAATGTCCGCACTAATTTTAATAGATTAAAACTAACCGACATTGAAGAAGCGGCATATATGATTTTTCTAAACCGGACATGCTTTAACGGCTTGTACCGTGAAAATTCCAAAGGAGATTTTAATGTTCCATTTGGAAGATATTCAAATCCAACTATTTGTGATGAATCTCTTATTTTAGCGGACAGCGAGCTATTACAAAAAGTAGAAATAATGAATGGTGATTTTGCCCGTACGGGTGAGTATGTAGGTGGTTATACATTTCTTTACTTCGATCCACCCTATAGGCCATTGGATGCAACCTCAAGTTTTAATTCCTATGTTAAAGAGGCATTCGATGATAAAGAGCAGATTAGATTAAAGGATTTTTACTTTGACCTTTCAGCAGAAGGTTATAAAGCAATGCTTAGTAATTCTGACTGTAAGGGTCGTAATGAAAATGATAATTTCTTTGATATACTTTATAAAGACTTCTATATTGAGAGAGTGTATGCAAAAAGAAATATCAATGCCAATGCTGCTAAGCGAGGCTCTCTCACCGAATTATTAATAAGAAACTACAAAAAATATCAAGGTAAAACCTCTTCACTTTCTGATTTATAAGATATGATAGATAATTTTAATGAATTTATGAAACAACTGAAGGAAACCCACCTATCACTGAAGGACTATGTGGATTTTCAAAAAGTAGCTGCAAATGTGGAAACATCTTACAAGCATCCAAGAATTTATATACAGAGTGAAAAATGATTAGTAGTAAAGTTATAGAGGTTCTTACTCCTCTTTTTAAAATAGTCACCAACGCAAAAGGGAAAACAATAGGAGAGATAAAAGAATCTCTGTTTATTGGAGATAAGTGTAAGATGAAGAAAGGTGCATCTGGATTAATTGTCGAAAATTTACTCGGCATAGAAAATAATAATAGAGATGAAGCGGATTTACCACAGATTGGATGTGAGATTAAGATATTGCCATTACAAAAGAATAGGGACGGCTCTATTAAAGCCAAGGAGCCGACCGCAATCCAAATGATTAACTATTGTGAGGTTGCAAGAGAGACATGGGAAACGGCCAAACTAAGAAGTAAGATTAATTTAACTTTTTGGGTTGTTTATCTTGCAAAGGTTAATGGTGTACCTAAAAAGCAAGATGATTATGTCATCGTTGATTATTTTCTTGATCATCCATCTGATGTACAAAATGGAGTTTTCAAAAAAGATTGGGAAGAAATTCAATCATATATCAAGCGTGGCGACGCAGACAAACTTTCATGTTCTATGGGAATATATCTTGAACCAAAAACCAAAGGTGCTAATAACCAAGATAAAACGGATGCTCCCGATGGAAAGGGAGGACTAACTAGTGCACGAAGAAGGGCTTTTTACTATAAGAAAAATTATACTAATACTCAAATAATTCCAAAACTTGATTTATCTACTATCAAGTCATGATACAACCATTCTACAAATCAGACGACAGAGCCTTCACCATTGTACATGGTGACTGTTTTGATGTGCTCCCACAGTTTGATTTCAAATTTGACATGATATTTGCTGACCCTCCTTATTTCCTTTCCAATGGAGGAATAAGTTATCAGGCGGGAAAGGTAGTTTGTGTCGATAAGGGAGAATGGGACAAAGGTGGTAATCCGGAATTTATAATGGAGTTCAACAGGAAGTGGTTAGAACTATGTCGTAAAAAATTGAAAGATAATGGTACTATCTGGATTTCCGGTACTCATCATAACATTTTTGCAATTGCAAATCTATTAACAGAATTGGAATATAAAATTCTGAATGTAATCACCTGGGCAAAAACCAATCCACCTCCAAATATTTCTTGTAGATTTTTCACTTACTCAACTGAATTTATAATTTGGGCGCGTAAGTATCCGAAAGTTCCTCACAAATATAACTATGAGTTGATGAAGGCTATCAACGATGGTAAACAGATGACAGATGTTTGGCGTCTTCCGGCTATTGGTCGTTGGGAGAAATCATGCGGTAAACATCCCACGCAAAAACCTTTAGCTTTACTCACTCGAATCATTCTCGCCAGTACAAACGAGCACGATTGGATTCTTGATCCCTTTGCGGGCTCTTCAACTACAGGAATTGCTGCTAACCTATGTGGACGAAGATTTTTGGGTATTGAGCAAGATTTGGATTTCTCAAATCTATCCCACATGCGTAGAGTAGAACTTGATAATGACAATATAAAATTAGAATATAGAAGTAAGATTTCAGACTTCAAATATCTTGCTTCAGAATATTTTACAAATGAGCCTGAAGCTAATTATGAAGTTGATTTACCATTCTGAATTTGTTTACAGCAAAAATGGTCAATATAATGCCTCAAGTTCGCTCAATGAATTTTCTAAAAATGCTGTCGGGCAATAAACGCGCCGGCAAGTTCGTTATATATAGATAAAAACCTCTCTTATATCCACTTTATCTATTTCATCGGCAATGAACAATCGGCAAATAGTTTTTGCTACTAACAATTTTCATAAACTCAGAGAAATACGCCAAATTCTCGGAGATAAAATCAACATTCTTTCGCTGAAAGATATTGGCTGCAACGAGGATATCCCCGAAACTTCGCCGACTATTCAGGGAAATGCCATGCAAAAGGCTTTGTATGTAGCTGAAAACTACGGTGTTGATTGCTTTGCCGACGACACCGGCCTCCTTGTTGAGGCTCTTGACGATGCGCCCGGAGTCTACACTGCCCGATTTGCCGCATTGCACGACCCCTCGGCTGCCTCCCACGATCCCTTGGCCAACATGAAGGTGTTGCTCCGGATGCTTGAAGGGAAGCCCAATCGCCGAGCTCGTTTCCTAACAGCCATCGCACTGGTCAGAAAAGGCTTGGAGCCGGTTGTAATTGAAGGCATCTGTAAAGGCACAATCGCTACTGTAGCGGCCGGCGACGAGGGATTTGGCTATGACCCGGTGTTTCTGCCCGACGATGGCCGCGGCCTTACGTTTGCTCAGATGAAGGCTGAAGATAAAAATGCAATTTCACATCGAGGCAAAGCAACCCGCCGACTCATTGAAATTCTCTCCAACTCTTGACTCTTACTCCAAAACAACGATATATCTCTCCAATCTATTCTTTTATATTTCTACCTTTGACAGCTATGATTAAGAAACTGTTTCTGATAATTGCCCTTGCTTGTGGTTTGGCTGCTTCGGCTCAAACAGGCTCCGGCTCATGGTATTTATACAGCTCTTTCGTTAATTTTGATGATATAGTTGAAACTCCCTCCAAGGTCTACTACCTCTCTAACGGGTCGCTCTATTCTTACGATAAATCTACCGACGAAAACTACACCTACACAACGGCCAACGTGCTTCACGACGGTAATATTAAAAGCATTGAGTATAACCCCCTGGGTAAATATCTTGCTGTTATCTACAACAACAGCAACATCGACCTCATTCGTGAATCGGGCGAGGTTACTAACTTGTCTGACATCAAAGATGCCGTGCTTTACGTGACCCCGGTAATCAACGACATTGCTTTTGCCAACGGTCGCCTCGCCGTGGCTACCAACTTCGGCGTAGTGCTTTTTGACGACAAACGTGGCGAAGTGGTGGAGTCAGGTATGTATAACCTCGACATCAAAGCCGTTGCCCTCAACGATAAACATATCTATATCTACTACAATAAAGATGGTAACAGCTATTGGCAGTTTATTGAGCTTTCACGCCACATCAACAACATCGATAAATTCCTCAACATCCAGCCTGTGGCTATGGACCACATGTATGCTGTAGGCGACCATATCTACACCTTCAAAAACGGCAACTCTACTGACGTCAGCGTCTACACCATCAATCCTGTCAGCACTACAACAGGTTTCTCCACCACTAAAATTCGCCAGATTAACAACGTTATAGGCAAAGTTAACTATCTTCCCAACGGCCAATCTTATTTCTACAATAACGGCTATATCCGTCTCTTTGACAAGGATGCAAACGTTGGCTCGTTAGAACTCCCCGAGCAACTCAAGCAAAAACCTCTGGCTTTCTTCGATCGCGAAACACTCGTGTGGAGCGGCACTCCCGAAGGCCTTGCCCGATACGACTTTGCCTCAGGCGATGTCAAATTGATTAACGATGCCTTTAAACCCATTGCTTTGTCAACCGCCTCCGTTGGTCGAATATATCCTATGGAAGACGGTGGCGTTACTGCCATGCAACGCTCGGTCGACGGCTATTACGTCACTGATTGGAAAGATAATTACCGCCAGATTTATCCCAACTATGTCAACGGCGACATTGTAATCCCCTTTGACAACGACGTTGCTCAATTGCCGACTCTTGAAAACGTTACATCTTATCTCCAATATCCCGGCGACAAGACCATTGAGTTTATGGGCACGGAGCGTTTCGGGCTTTACCGACTCAAAAACGGTGTGCTCGACCACACATTCACCCGCGATAACTCCAAAGTCGGTGGCTATGGTGACTGGATCAAATCTTGTGCCGAGGCTCTCAGTGTTGACGGTAAAGGCAATCTCTATGTTATCTCATGGAACAATTCCACCACCCCCGATCAGTATGGTCGCGTTGTGATGCTCCCTGCCGATAAGGTAGGTGCTGATAACCTGACTGCCGACGACTGGGTTCAAATTCTTCGACAGGACCAATTGGATGGCGGCAATGAGGGTCGTAACGGCTCTATCCTTGCAGCCAAAAAATCAAATCTGGTACTTGCCAACCATTACCTCGCCGCCCGCTTCGCCATTATCAACACTCGCGGCACCACCACTAACGCCGACGACGACATTGTAATCTACACCTCCGTTGTTGACCAGGATAATCGCACCGTAACCATCGACAGCCGAACCGTTCACTTTCTCGAAGATAACAACGGCGACATTTGGGTGGCCTGCGACAAGGGTATCTTCATCATCTCCGACCCCCATAAGTATTCCGACGCAAAAGTGGAATTTCGCCGTGTGAAAGTGCCCCGTAACGACGGCACCAACTATGCCGACTATCTGCTCGACGCTATTAACATCACCGATATGGCTGTTGACAGCGCCAACAATAAATGGTTTGCAACCAAGGGCGATGGTGTTTACCTTGTTTCTGAAGATGGGCGAACAATTCTGCAACACTTCACATCAACTAACTCACCTCTCCCCACCGACGACGTCTATGCCGTGGCCTGCGACCCAAAATCCAATATGGTTTATTTCGGCACTATTCTCGGACTGGTGCGCTACAACTCCACTACCGCTCCTTCGGCCGAAAATCTCGACGATGTCTACGCCTACCCCAATCCCGTTCGCCCCGACTATTACGGCTGGATCGTAGTGAAGAACCTTATGGACAACAGCGTTGTTAAAATTGCCGACGCTGCAGGCAATGTTATCTTCAACGGTGTAAGCGAAGGCGGCATGATTTCATGGGATGGATGCGACCTCACAGGCCAGCGCGTAAAAACCGGTGTTTACTACGTGTTTGCCTCCAAATCGGGAGAGTCGCAATCAGCCAAAGCCGTCACTAAAATCTTAGTAGTCAACTAATCGATTTATTATCTTGTTAGCCCGTTGCTCTTTCCTTAAGGTCGACGGGCTTTTTGTGAAAATAAATTTCATAAGTAACTGTTGAGAAGAAGTTATTCTATATGCGAGATGAAAATTTTGATTTTGACCAATTTACAACCGCTGAGAGTATATAAGAATTTGTTAAGCAGTTACATGGTAAATAATATCGTTTAATTATAAACAGTTACTTATAAATAACTTATGCCCAAGCAAAATTTACTCCGCTACACCGATACTGACGACCGCCTTTATGGCATTGCCGGCATGACTATCGGACTGTTAGTTTACGATGCTGACCAATATATCGACCATCTCGACGGAAACTCATCTGATCTCCGTGCTGTGGAGCTGACCCCCGACTTCTTTGTCTATCACAATCAGCAGTTGTCGGCCAAGGGTGTTTGGAAAGCCCTCCTCGACCGCCACAAAATTATGTCGGCTATGGTGATGGGCAATATACTTTCACGAGCCGCTATGGGCAGCCGCCATGCCGTCGACCCGCAGACTCTCAGCCAAGCTATCGATCTTCTTGCCGAGCAAGCCGATGATATGCTCGGCCTTACTCCCGACGAAAATCGCCGGCTCGTTATGCAATCCTACGACTATGTAAGCCGTGCTTTTCGCCATCCGCTCGTCATTGACTTCGTCAACCATCTCCACTCGGCGCTGATGCATCAGCCCGCAATGTCGCGTGGCGACCTCTTCGACCTTTTGGCTCCACTGAGATAATACTGAAGTATGCTGTATATTCCGCTAAATTAGATGGTAAAGCTCCGGTTCGTTAATATTTAACTCTTATTTAACTATGGTGGGCAATATAAAAGCCCACCTTTTTTGCTATCTTTGTATTATCAAAAAAATAACAATTAACCCCCCCAACTTATACTATGGCAAAAAAAGTAACAAAAGCAGCTGCACCCGCAGTTGACGGTAAGAAAGCCAAACTCGAAGCTCTCAAAGCTGCTTTGGGACAAATTGAAAAAAACTACGGCACCGGCGCTATCATGCGATTGGGCGACGGAGCTGTTGAGAAAGTCGACGTTATCCCCTCAGGCACTATAGGTCTTGACTACGCACTCGGCGTTGGTGGCTATCCCAAAGGCCGCATAATTGAAATTTTCGGTCCCGAATCATCAGGTAAAACCACCCTCGCTATCCACGCAATTGCCGAATGTCAGAAAAATGGTGGTAT
Organism: uncultured Bacteroidales bacterium; assembly: GCA_947177325.1. Lineage (GTDB taxonomy): Bacteria > Bacteroidota > Bacteroidia > Bacteroidales > Muribaculaceae > JAGBWK01. The sequence continues at coordinate 1,607 of CAMWUH010000076.1, read as the reverse complement.
AGCTGCTATCATCGACGCCGAGCACGCCTTCGACCGCTTCTATGCCGAAGCTTTAGGCGTTGACGTTGACAATCTACTCATGTCGCAACCCGACAACGGTGAGCAAGCCCTCGAAATCACCGAGCAACTAATCCGCTCGGCCGCCGTTGACCTTATCGTGGTTGACTCAGTGGCTGCTCTTACTCCCAAAAGCGAAATCGAAGGCGAAATGGGCGACCGCAACATGGGCCTCCAGGCCCGTCTGATGTCTCAGGCCATGCGCAAACTGACAGGCACCATCTCTCGAACCAACACCACCTGCATCTTCATCAACCAGCTCCGCGCCAACATCGGTCAGATGTTTGGCCCCACCGAAACCACAACCGGTGGCAACGCCCTTAAATTCTACGCCTCAGTCCGCATCGACATCCGCCCCGGCACTGCCGTTAAAGATGGCGACGACGTTATAGGCCGTCACACCAAAGTCAAAATCGTTAAAAATAAAGTAGCTCCCCCATTCAAGCGCTGCGAATTTGATATAATGTTTGGCGAAGGTGTATCCGCTTCCTACGAAGCTCTCGATCTCGCGGTTGAGCTCAAAATTGTGCAAAAAAGCGGCTCATGGTATAGCTACGAAGGCTCTAAATTAGCCCAAGGCCGCGACGCCGCCAAGCGTGTACTCGACGATAATCCCGAACTCCTTGACGAGCTTCGTGCCAAAATTATGGAAGCCCTCCGCCAGCGCGACGACCGCTCGCAAGGCCCCAAAGCTAAAAAAGCAGCCGCTGCTACACCCGCAGCTCCCGCCCCTGATGTTGAAGCTGACGACGAAGAAATCGACGAAGAAGCCCTCCTTGAAGCCGCTGACGACGATCTCCCCCTCGACTTCTCCATCGACGAATAATCCCCTCGTCGCCTAATAATACTTATAGAACCCTGCGATAACATAATAACCCGAAAGCTGAGTTTAAAAAGCTTTCGGGTTATTATATTTATTACGACTGTTCAGCCGGCAGGTTTTCAACAATATTATCTATAACAGTTTCTTCATCAATATCCATCTCCTGAATTTCTTCGGAAGCATCCTCTGTGATAGCCTTATTCAAGCAGAAAAACATCACCAATAGGCTGACACCCAAAATTATCCACCCTATGATAAATCGGCGGCGGGATTTCTTGGGCGACTTGTTTTCACCCGATTCTGAAGCGTTAGATTTATTATTTTCGATAGTCATAATGTTCAACGTTTTAGTTACTGCAAAGTTAGCAAAAAAGACCCTCTAAAAAAAATATTGCCGGGCACTAAACCTTTTTGACCATAATGATGTTATAATAGTGTAGATGAAACAATGACTGTCATCTACAAGAAATGTGATAATGATTGGTTTATGAAAAGATTGGAGGTATCCGTGAGGACGCCTCTTTTTTTGCGCCAAAAAATGGGTCAGTCGCAAAAGGCGGTTGAAATGTTAAAAAACTGAGTAAAGAATTTGTCTACACATTGAGCTGCGCAGCAGCGACGTTTATGCCAAACCTTGGACGTAGTCCGAGGAGGTCAAGTCAAAAGAGCCGATGAGTCCACGCTGAAAGTGTGGACGATGTTGAGCAAACAAAGAATATCTACCGGT
>CAMWUH010000075.1 GCA_947177325.1 uncultured Bacteroidales bacterium | reverse complement strand
CTCTTCAGTTAAATACAAACTTATCGACACTGACAACGATAAAACCATGGCCGAAGGCGGCGTTGAACGCATTGGCATGAAAGATGCCTTCGTGAAATTCAAATTGCCCGACGGCGCCAAAGAAAAACGCGATCTCGGCAAGGTTGACCATGAAGGCGCTGTAAAGGCTATCCTGAAATTGCTGACCGACCCAGAAGTGGGCTGCATCCGCAATTACGACGAAATCTCAGCAGTTGGTCACCGCGTTGTGCACGGTGCTGAAAAATTCAACAAGTCAGTGCTTATTGACGACGAGGTGCTCCAACAAATCAAAGATTGCTACGACTTAGCCCCTCTCCACAATCCTGCCAACGTTACAGGTATCGAGGCTGCCTCGGCCGTGCTGCCCGACGCTCCCCAGGTCGCTGTGTTTGACACTGCATTCCACCAGACCATGCCCGCTTCTTCATTCATGTATCCCATCCCCTACAAATTCTACGAAGAAGACGGTGTGCGCCGCTACGGCTTCCACGGAACAAGCCACCGCTACGTGTCGGCCCGCGTTTGCGAAATTCTCGGCGTTGACCCCGCCAAACAAAAAATCATCACCTGCCACATCGGCAACGGCGGCTCAATCACGGCCGTTGAAGGGGGCAAAAGCGTTGACACCTCCATGGGCTTGACCCCGACTGAAGGTCTTATGATGGGTACCCGCGTGGGCGACGTTGACCCCGGAGCGCTCACCTTCCTGATGAAACGCCACCACCTCAATGCAGACCAACTGCAACACATCATCAACAAAGAGAGCGGTGTGCTCGGCATCAGCGAAATATCTTCTGATATGCGCGAAATCGAGCAAGCTGATAAAGATGGTAATCCTCGTGCTCAACTGGCTCTCCAGATGTATGAAAAACGCATCCTCAAATACATCGGCGCATACGCCGCCGAAATGGGTGGTGTTGACATCATCGTGTTCACCGGCGGCGTTGGTGAAAACCAGACCGGTGTGCGCAAAAACGTTTGCGCGCCCCTCGCTTTCATGGGCGTTGAACTCGACAACGAGCTTAACGACCGCACTCGCGGCACCGAAACCGTTATCTCAACTCCGGCATCTAAAGTGAAAGTAGTTGTTGTTCCCACCGACGAAGAGCTTATGATTGCCCGAGACACCAAAGATATTATCTCTAAATAATTCTCAGATATGAAAAAAATACGCGCAGCCATAGTTGGCTACGGCAATATTGGCCGTTTCACTCTCGACGCTCTCCTTGAAGCACCCGATTTTGAAATCGCCGGTATCGTGCGCCGCAGCCTTGACAATCAACCCGCCGAACTCGCTCCTTATAAAGTAGTTACCGACATCGACGAGCTCGGTCAAGTTGACGTTGCCATCCTGGCTACCCCGACCCGCGAGGTTGAAAAATATGCAGCTGAATATCTCGCCAAAGGCATAAATACTGTTGACTCTTACGACATCCACACCTCAATTCTCGAGCTCCGCAACCGTCTTGACAAAATCGCTAAAGCTAATGGCACCGTGGCCATCATCTCTGCCGGTTGGGATCCGGGAAGCGACTCTATCGTAAGAACTCTAATGGAAGCCGCAGCTCCCAAAGGAATCACTTACACGAACTTCGGCCCGGGCATGTCGATGGGCCACTCCGTTTGCGTACGCTCCAAAGCCGGCGTTAAAGACGCTCTCTCTATGACTATCCCCTTGGGCACCGGCATCCATCGCCGCATGGTCTATGTAGAGCTTGAACCGGGCGCCGACTTGGCCAAGGTTACTGCCGATATTAAAGCCGACCCCTACTTCGCTTCTGACGAGACCCACGTTATGGCCGTTGAATCAGTCGACGCCGTTAAAGATATGGGCCACGGCGTTAACATGACCCGTAAGGGCGTTTCCGGCTCAACCCAGAATCAACGATTTGAATTTAACATGTCGATCAACAACCCCGCTCTTACGGCTCAAATTCTCGTTGCCACCGCTCGTGCTGCCATGCGTCAGGCTCCCGGTGCCTACACTATGATAGAAGTGCCGGTAATCGACCTGCTTCCCGGCAACCGCGACGCACTTATAGCACATCTCGTGTAATTAGCTCCCGTCCGTTACCCTAACATTATCACCCCTCTACGATGCTCAACTTTATCACCTGGAATGCTGACCCTACGTTGTTTCATCTCGGCCCGCTGACCGTCAGATGGTACGGACTGATGTTTGCCATCGGTTTCTTGATCGGCTATAAGATTGTAGAACGTATGTTCAAGCATGAAGGGGCGCCGGAGCGTTGGCTCGGCATTCTCCTTATTTGGCTCGGCGTAGGCACCATTGTAGGTGCCCGCCTCGGCCACTGTTTATTCTACGAACCCGACTATTATCTCCACAACCCCGCCAAAATTCTCTGCATCTGGGAGGGGGGATTAGCCTCTCACGGGGGCACCATCGGTTGCATCATAACGGTAATTTTGTTCTCTGTATTCACCACGAAGCGATCACCGCTCTGGACATTCGACCGCATCTGTGTGCCAACCGCTCTCGTAGGCTGCCTTATCCGCCTCGGCAACCTTTTTAATTCCGAAATCTACGGCCACCAAACCGATTTGCCCTGGGGATTTATATTCGCCCGCAATGGCGACACTTGGGCCTCCCACCCCACTCAGCTCTACGAAGCCCTGACCTATCTTGCACTATTCGTGCTGCTGATGTGGATGTACTGGCGACGCAACGCCGAGCGTCGGCCCGGTCTGTTGTTCGGTGTGTTCCTGACCGTTTGCTTCGGCGCTCGCTTCTTCATTGAGTTTGTCAAAAACAATCAGGAAGCATTCGAAGACTCAATGGCGCTCAACATGGGACAGATTCTCTCAATTCCATTCGTGCTCCTTGGCATTTTCTTCATTATCAGAGCACTTGTGCGCCCGGCCGTCAACATTGAATTTCCCAACGCATTCCCTTCCGAGGAGAAGAAAAAATAATGCTTGACACCAACCCCGATGTTTACTTCATGGGCCAAGCGCTTATTGAAGCGCGAAAGGCGATGGACGAAGATGAAATACCCATCGGCGCTGTCGTTGTGGCCGGTGGCAGGATTATAGGACGTGGCCACAACATGACCGAGCGGCTCAACGATGTGACTGCCCACGCCGAAATGATAGCGCTCACCGCCGCAGCTAACTCTACCGACGGCAAATATCTCACCGACGCCACCCTCTACGTAACCGTGGAGCCCTGTCTTATGTGTGCCGGAGCTATTGGCTGGAGTCAGATACGTCGCATAGTTTATGGCGCCGGCGACTCAAAGCGCGGATACACGACATTCACCAATCGCACTCCATTTCACCCCAAAGCCACCGTCACCCCCGGGGTCCTGGCCGAAGAAGCCGCCGCTCTGATGCGCACCTTTTTCGCCTCCAAACGCCGCTAAACACCCATAAAACTTCAAGTAGAATATATTACTTTGAGGGGGGATAGGTGCAAGCTGACAAAGCTTGCACCTATCCCCCCTCAAAGGGTTTTCAATAACAACTATTTTCTGATTGCAAAGTTACCTATAAATGTAGGAGACCGGAATACCCTCACAAGGGTAATATAGCATCGCCGTTACGACCATATCCAAACGGATTCTACCTTATTGAGGGTAATTTACAGGAAGTGTATCAGAGTTTGCCTATTTTTGACTAACTTTGCTACATAAGTAATTTCCATAGCAATGAACATTTTTACCCCACACTCCCGCATGCGCGATCTTGTAGCCGACAACTCCATGCTGCTCCCCGTGCTGAGCCGATTCGGCATAGCCCTGGGATTTGGCGACAACACCGTTGAGGCCGTGTGCCGGCAATCAGGTGTCGATGTAGACACATTTCTTGCCGTAGCTAACTTCGTTGTTAATCCGCCCGGTAACCGTCGAACGGAGGTCAACTTGCAATCGCTCATCGACTATCTGAAATCAGCACATCACTATTTCCTCAGCTACGTAATCCCCAACATTCGGCGCCGAATGATTGAAGCCGTTACGTCGGGCAATCTGGCCAACGACCTTTCACTCCATATACTTTGCTTCTATGATGAATGGGTTGAAGATGTCAGGAAGCATTTGGGAATGGAGGAATCGCAAGTGTTCGGCTACGTTGAGCGTCTGCTCGCCGGCGAGCGCCCGGCAGGCTACACTATTGCCGATTTCAACGCCCAACATCATCCCATCACCCACAAACTCAAAGAGATAAAAGAACTGCTAATCTGCCACTTCACGGCCGACACGGCTCGCGTTGACTTGCTTAACTCGTTGCTGTTTGACATCATCACCTGCGAGGGCGACTTAACAACACATTGCCTCGTAGAGGACGATCTGTTTGTGCCGGCTGTTGAGAAATTAGAACAACAACTTGAAGCTCAACATTCAAAAGAAGTGTCGGACTACGCTCTCGATGAGCATGGCGACGTTATTCTGACTCCACGCGAGCGCGACATCATCGCTGCCATTGCCTCGGGCAAATCCAATAAAGAGATAGCCGACAAGTTATGCCTGTCGGTCCACACCGTAGCCACTCATCGACGCAACATCTGTGCCAAGCTCAATCTGCACTCAGCGTCGGCCATAGCAGTGTTTGCCGTGATCCACGGCATCACCGGGCAATAGCGACTACGCATTTTTGCTGAGCCATTTCCGATAAAGATCGGCCAACGCTTCAGGAGTGATGTCAAATTGAGATAATCTACTGAAAAACAAATTACTGTCGTTTTCAAAAAATTCTTTGCGACGAGCGCTTAGAATACGCCCGACAGCATCAGGGGCTACGAAATAGCCCATCCCGCGGCGGTTGTAAGCCACCCCTTCGCGCTCCAATATTTCAAATGTGCGCACAATGGTATTGGCGTTGACCTGCATACGGGCCGAGAGTTCGCGCACCGATGGCAGACGATTGTCGGGAGGATAAATCCCCTCGACAATGTCGTCCATCAAGCTATCGCTGATTTGTAGATATATAGGTTTGTTAGAATGAAAATCCATAGATAAGAATAAGGGTGAACTCTAAGAGCAGTCTCTAAGAATAGACTCTAAAATAATTTGTAGACCACATTATCGCGGCGGAACCGATAGTAGGCCCAAACGTAAAGTGCGGCCGCAATGGCAAAGTTGATAGCAATGGACCATACTCCAAACGGATTGATATCATACACTTCGGCATGTATGTCTTGCGTAGCCATCGCTTCCAATTCATAGCGTTTTGATAAAAGCCAGATTATGACCGCTATCGATTGCACGGTTTCGATTATGGCAAACACGAGCATTGTTTTAATAAACGAGAAGCGGGGCCACATGGCGCTTCCCCAGAAGAAGAGTGCCTGATAAAATACATACGATGACAGAATTACCATCACGCCCGACGCTCCGCCAAACATTGAAGCGCTCTGAACTATAGAACTGTAAGAGCCCCAATATCCGTGCTGGATTTTTGCCATTAATATTCTTACCGACTCGCCCAAATAGAACCCGGCTATGATTATGAGCAGCAGACAAGGGCCGGTTACCAACAGCCGGGAAAGATATTTGGCTCCGGGTGAGGCCGGGAGCGTAAGCGTAGATATGCGTCCCGATTTTTCTTTCATTGACGAGAAAGCAAATGAGCTGAAAATCATACACAGAATTATAGCAATCAGATAGCTCAGAATAAACGAGCCATAACCGCCGCCCAAACCTAACAGACCAAGCATCAGGCCGATAATGATATAGGCGCTGAACACCGAGATAACGCCTACAATCAGCATGCGGCGGCGTTCAATCCATTCTTTTTTCAGTACGAGTGAAAAGTTAGTCAACATAATTTTTTTCGATGGAGGAGAGATCAATTTTGTGATGAATGAAGAGATGAGGCGGGAGCGAGGCCGAGCTGCGCTATCAGCTCGGGGCGGTTAATGGCAAGCTCGAAGAGCGTTTCCAGATTAACATCGGTTTCTTCCGCATCGCTATCGGCCAATTCAACGATGTGGTAGCCACCGGGAGCTTCGAGAGAGAGGAGAGCGAGTTGAGAGCGGTTGCGGTCGGGAGAGAAGGAGAATGAGAGTTGGCGAGAAATGCTTCGCATGTCGGCGTTGAGAAGCACCTTGCCGGGTGAAGCTACAATGATGTGGTCGAGAATACGGTCAACGTCATAAACCTGGTGGGTGGAGATGATGATAATGCGGTCGTCGGTCATTGATTCAAGCACCGCTTTCCTAAAACAGCGTTTGCCGGGGATGTCAAGCCCGTTGGTAGGCTCGTCGAGCAGCAGCAACGAAGTGTTGCAAGCCAATGCAAAGCTAAGGAAAACGCGCTTTTTCTGCCCCATTGACAATCTGTCGAGGTTAAGGTCGTGTCCCATCTCAAATATTGCGAGAAATTTCTCGAAGTCGTCGCGTGAGAATTTTGGATAAAACTGCGCGTTGGCCTTGATGAAATCTTCAATTGAGATTGGAGGGAGCGAAAATTCCTCAGGCACAATGAAGATGTCGTTGAGGAAATCAACTTTGCGGTCGTGAGGATTAAAACCGTTGTAATCAATATTGCCCGAGGTGGGTTTAAGTAACCCGGCAATCAAATAGAGGAGAGTCGACTTGCCGGTTCCGTTAGGTCCGAGCAGCCCGCATATAGTGCCTTTCTCAATTTTGAGATTGTAGTTATCGAGCACCATCGGGGCTTTACGTCGATAGGAGAATGAGAGATTGTTGATTGCAAGCATAGTGTATTAGTGAAGTAGTACACTGCAAAGGTACGCATATTTTTTTATTCTCCAAATCATTTCTTCACTTTTTTTCAAAAAAATCTCTTGAATTATCCATTAAAGAATATAAGACATTGATACTGTGGCAGTTTCGCAACTTAATTAAAATATTTTCCAAAATCATTCGTTTTTAATTATATTAATTCCCCGTTTATCGATCATGAACAATTCCATTGACCCTAATCTGACTGAAGATTCCGGCTTCGACCTCGAAAGCATTAATCGGGCCGAAGCCAGATTATCAACACCCACATTCTCCCCATAGGCACCACCTTAGTAGCTCACTGGGGATCAGCCAAAAGCCTGTCAATAAAGAAAATTGCCGAGCCTGCCCGATTTGTCGTAATAAGTGCTGAAAACATAAAGCTGAAACCTGACGACAAAGTGACAATTCACTCGCTGGCCAACGGTCGCCCCTTGCAGGCATCTGACTGCGTTCGCAGCAACACCTGCATCGGCAACTATACCGGCGCAAGGCTGACCGGTATCAACACTATCGGTATCAGTTAGAGGCTGCGGCTTCAAGATCCACGCGCAGGCCTTCGTTGGCGCAGATTGTGTTGGGGAAAATAGCACGGGCTTGGGCAAGATGGAGCGTCTCGTCGGGATAGCTCTTGGAATAATGACCTATGATAAGCTGTTTTGCACCGGCCAAGCGGGCTATTTCGGCAGCTTGTGAGGCGGTGGAGTGGCCGCGGTCAACGGCTTTGTGGACCCAATCGTCGGCATAGGTGGCTTCGTGATAAACCACGTCAACTCCGGCAATGGCTTCGGCTACGCGGGGGTCGAACACAGTGTCGGAGCAATAGGCGTAGCTTGTCGAGGGATCGGGGTCAGTGGTGAGTCGGCTATTTGGAATCACTTGCCCATCGGGGGTAACGAAGTCTGCCCCGGCCTTCAATTCAACCATCTTATAGTGGGGCACATTGTAGAATTTGACCATGTCGCCGATTATATGGCGCGATTTTGGCTTTTCTCTGACGATAAACCCAACGCATGGCACCCGATGATACAGCGGGAAAGATTCTACCGTAACGGCGTTATCAGCATAGATAATACCGGTGGCTCGTGGATCGATGATGTTAAAGCGGAGGTCGAAGCTGCGCTCACGGCAGAAAAAATTGATAGTTTCGCCGAGGATTTTAGCTCCGTCGGCAAAAGTGTGGACTGTAACGGTGCCACCTACATCATGCAACGCCATCGTTGAGAGCAACCCCGGCAATCCGAGACAGTGGTCGCCATGAAGATGGGAGAGAAAAATGTTGTGAAGTCGGGAAAATTTGAGTCGTTGGCGGCGCATTGACAGTTGTGCCCCCTCTCCGCAATCAATCATCATAAGATTGTCACGGATATCGAGCACCTGACACGATGGCAAGTGACGCATGGTTGGCACCGCCGAGCCGCAGCCTAATATGTTGAGTTGAAATTGAGCCATGGTAATAGTTTTACCGTTATTTAAGGTAAAACAAAGATAGCAATTTTGGTTGTTATAGCCAAAAGCCCTCGAAATTTTATGACCCGGGAGCAACCCGGGAGCAACCAAAGAGGCCAATGGAAATCTCTTCCACCGACCTCTCGACTCAACTTACATAATTTAACATTAACCTAACCTGAAAGGAGTTGGGGAACAGTCCTGACAAGTCCTACAACTGAAAGTAACTGCAGAAAATCAAATTCTACTATTTGCGTGATGAATACATAGGTTAAACAGTTACTTATAAGTAAGTTTCAACAATTACATTATATCAATCTACGGCTTTCTATTGTAATCTG
>CAMWUH010000074.1 GCA_947177325.1 uncultured Bacteroidales bacterium | reverse complement strand
CGAATTAGTTGACCTCCCTCGTATCCTTGACCGCCGAGGCAACTTGTCGTTCATTCAGCCGGCCACAGGTATCGACTTTGAGATTGCCCGCGTTTACTGGATTTACGATGTGCCCGGCGGAGCTCTTCGCCATGGCCATGCCTTCCATCGTGCCAGCGAACTGATTGTAGCCCTGTCAGGGAGCTTCGATGTTGTAATAACCGACACGGCAGGCAAAGAAACCACCGTTCACCTCAATCGTTCTTACCTCGGCCTGAAAATCCCACCGATGACCTGGCGAAGAATTGACAATTTCTCAACCAACGCCGTAGCTATGGTGCTCTCATCAACCCCTTACGATGAGAGTGATTACATTCGCCAATTTGACTCCTATGCAGCGCAGTTTGCTTCGCTTGAAGCAATGCCGGCGCCCACGCTCCTCCCCGCTCCTCCACCTTTCACCTATCCTACTGTTGACCCACACGCATCGTCATCCGTTGCCGATTGTCGCATCATCGAGTTACCCCGCCACATCGACCCGCAAGGCTCTTTGACTGTGGTCGACAACGCCAACAATGCGGTCGATTTCACCACGCGCCGGGTATTTTACCTTTACGACGTACCCGGCGACGCCGAGCGCGGGGGGCATTCCCACTTTCGCGAGCAGGAAATCATTGTTGCCGCCTCGGGCAGCTTTGATGTGACCGTCAGCGACGGCGACGAAACCCGTCGGTTCACCCTCAACCGCCCATATCGGGCACTTTACGTGCCGGCCGGCATCTGGCGCTCGCTCGACAACTATTCATCCGGTGCCTCCACGTTAGTTCTCAGCAACCTGCTTTACGAAGCTGATGACTACGTTCGCGACTATCAAATCTTCAAACAATTAACCGCCGGGAAGGGATAACCGACTGATTATGAAATACCCATTCTTAAATCTGGCCGATGCTAACGCTCCCTACTTATCCGAAATTCAGGAGGCCGTTGCACGGGTAGCCGCCTCCGGTCGATATATCGGTGGCGAAGAAAATCAGCGCTTTGAATCTAATCTCTCTGAACTGACCGCCGGCGCCCACATCGTTGCCGTCAGCAATGGACTCGACGCACTGCGCCTTATGATGCGCGCTTTGGTAATCACCGGAAAGCTCAACAAAGGTGATGAAGTAATCGTGCCGGCCAACACCTACGTGGCTACCATACTCGCCATTATCGATGCCGGATTAACTCCGGTGCTCGCAGAGCCCTCTCCCGTCACCCACAACCTCGATACCGACCGCCTCGCCGAATACCTTACGCCTCTGACTCGCGCTGTCATGACCGTTCACCTTTATGGCCGTCCATGCTTCGACTCTGCCCTGCGCGATTTCTGCATCGCCAACAATCTGCTGATCCTTGAAGATAACGCCCAGGCCATCGGCGCCGTTGCCGAAACCGAAGGTTTCAACCAATCGGCCGTTACCGGTTCTCTCGGCCACGCTGCAGCTTTCAGTTTCTACCCCACTAAGAATATCGGTGCTATGGGCGATGCCGGTGCCGTTGCAACATTTGATTCCCAACTGGCAGCAGCCGTCCGCGCGCTCGCTAATTATGGCAGTGACCGTCGCTACCACAACATTTATGCCGGATTCAATTGCCGCATGGACCCTATGCAGGCTGCAGTATTAAATGTAAAATTGGCGCATTTGGATGATGAGAATCTCTACCGCCGGCATCTCGCCTCCAAATATCTACGGGGCATTAAAAACCCGTTGGTAACACTGCCGGCCGAGCTTGAAAAAGGTAGCCAGGTGTGGCATCAATTTGTAATTCGTTCTGACAATCGCGACCGACTTCGCCGCTATCTTGATGACAACGGGGTCCAAACCGATATCCATTACGCAACTCCGCCCCATCTCCAGCCGGCTCTAAGCCATCTACCCCACGCTCCTCTCCCAATCACCGAGCAGCTTGCCAACGAAGTCATCTCCCTTCCAATAACGCGCACTACCTCTCCCACCCAGGCTGAAGAAATCGCTGCCATTATCAATAACTATCAATAAATCCCTCCCTCAATATTTCTATCTCTATATTCTGTATGAAAAAAACAGCTATCCTTTTTACTGTCATTTCGTTCCTCGCTGCCTCAATATCCTCTTGTAGCAAAAAAGAAGAAACTGCAGCCATAGGCTCATATTACAACACCACCCAATTAATCGGCGACCTTTCCAAAACCGTCAAGACCGACACCACTTTCACCGTTGATTTCACCTTCGGCCAAACCACCGTTCCATCTATGCTAATCAAAAAAGCCGTTACCGATTCGGCCGACATTTTCCTCTCTCTTTCAGTGGCCTCACCCATCGACAAACCCCTCATCAACGACTGCCTGGGGCGATATGTCACTGAAACATACAACTTCGTCGCCGATAAAAAGATAGTGCCTTCAGCCTCCACCGAATATCCCGAAAGCATAGCTGCGCTCTGCGATATGTTAGCCGACAACTTCTCCTCCGAAATCATCTCGGAATACTCCTTGATGGAAACACCTGCTTTCAATATCACAATCGCAATCGAGCCGCAGTTTGCCGACAACGAAAAAGAGATCTCCACCTACGCCTTTTTCCACAACTACTACACCGGCGGTGCCCACGGCACGAGCGACCTCTCTTTCACAACCTTTAAGCGTGGCCGCCAACTTAAAGCCGAGGATATTATCAAACCCGAAGATATGCCTGTTGTGCGCGAAATCATCGCCAACACCATTGCTCAGGCTAAAGGTATGACCACTAACATTTACCTCACCTGGCTCAACGATTTCCTGATGACCGACGAATCAACCGCCATCACAGCCGCCAACTTCCCCATTTACTCTATGGGCATTGTCGACGAAGGTGTGGTCGTTTCCTACCCAGTCTACTCAATCGGGCCCGCCTCCGACGGCAACCCCTCCTACCTCCTCCCAACCGACATCATTGCCCCCTACCTCGCCTTATAACCCCCAAAAGACAACAATATATCAGGGCGCTTAACTCACATTCAGTTTAAGCGTCCTTTCTCTTTTTCCGGTTAAAATGCTCTGTAATTTCATCTTGTATCTCTCTATGTAGCATCTCTCCCACCTTATCTCTATAACTCATCCCCGACTATCTCTTCCCCTCACTTTTTTCAATCTCCGACAACAAAAGAAAGGAGCGGTCAGGCTATTCTAACCGCTCCTTTCGCATATATGACAATCTCTTATCGGCGAACGATAAATTTCAAAATCTGATTACCACTGACTGCAATATAAAGCCCCGCAGAAATTTTGAGATTAACTATCGGACCGGCACCATTAGCTACCATGCGACCGTCAGTCGAAAAAACACTCACATAGGCTCCTTCGCCCAGCCTTATGTTCTGTCCGTCGTAACTCAGGCCTTCGTTGTCAACGCTAACAGCCTCTACTCCTGTGGGAGCAGCAATCTCTTTAGCAGCGTTGTCGTCAATGCGGAACCAATAATCGCGAGTGGCTGTGATGGGGTAGTCAGGGAGCTGCTTGTTATTATTCCAGTTATTGAATATCAAATTAAATGACCCGCCTTCATTATCAAGACCAAAAACTTGATATGTAACTCCGTCAACTTCAAGCTCATCGATTGCAGCTTGTCCGGGCCAGACCCCAAACAATTCGCTATCGCCATAAGCGTAGAGTCCGAGCGATGTCCAGGAAGTGCGATTGTCCACATAGATTCTATGAGCTGTTTCGGGCACTACGGGCAGCTCGCCTGCAATTGCCACATTGTCTATCGCAAGAGCCATTGCACCATTGGCAGCATCACCCGAAGCTACTGAGATATTCCAAGCAAGATAAATATCTACACCCGCGCCTAACCCAATCGGCAGCTGACCTTCTACGGCTATGGTTTCGCCCGGGACTTCGGCATATCCCTCTGTGGCGTTGTCAGGCTCCAGATAAGTGTAGAAGTCGTTGCCGGCACTCTGCCAATTCCTGCCATCGTAAGAATAATAGAGCTGAACGGCAAATCCTGCCGGATTGTTTCCTTTGCGATATTTCTCAATATCATAAGCAACGTTCACTGTAGCAATCGGCTTACGACCGTCATTACAGAGATGAGTGTAAAGATTTATCGCGCGTGTGCCATTATCTACTCCGGTTGTGATACCACCGGGAGCACGATCTTCACTTTGGTCAGCGCCGAAGTTCCAGACTCCGTTTTTGGCATTGGCAGGCAATGATGTGCCACCTGCGTAGGTTGTGGCTTCGAAAGCTGTGGCGTAGGTGCCGATTGTTCGGGGGCTTTGAGTTTGACGGTCAATGCGCCAGGCCTCGGGCAGTTGAGCCGCTGCCTCCTGACCCATGGAGTTGAAGTCTTCCGACGCTGATAGGTTATCAGCATTAAGCGATATTGAAGGATAGGTGACATACTCGGTAGAATGATCGGCAACAGTGACGGTGGCTTCTTTGGCAAAATCGCCACATTTCACCTTTATTGTAAACGTGCCGCGGGTGCCGTCAGAGGTGAATACTCCTTCGGGAGAAATTGTGCCACCCTCTTCTACCTCATATTTAACATCATCGGCAGCATATTCTATGCCGTAGTCGTCAAATATGCGGGTTGAGAATTTCACTGTACCATTTAAGTGATTGATAACATTCTCATAGCCGCTAAGCGCTTCTGAAGCATAGGCACGCATTTTTGCCCCCTCGGCTGCAGTCATCTCTGATGGAGTAAAGCTGATTGTTGCTGGATCAATTCCGGTGATTGCGCCAAATTCCATGCAAGCTGCCATATAGGTGGCTTTCAGCGTGGGGTGACGGTCGTCAGAGAACCATGTTCCCAACTCATCTTTACCCTCTTTTGTGTAGGCGTTATCATAAGCCACTGCTACCGGCACAACCATGGCTCCCAACTCTTGGGCCACTTCGCCATATACTTCAACAAACCTGTTATTGGAGGCATTAAAATTATCAAGATCACTGCTGTAAGCCCAGTTAACCGGAATAATTATAACAGCATTGGGGTTAGGGCAATAATCACGAATATATTCAATCCATTTAGCAACATTGTTGCGGAAGGTTTCGGGATTGGTGCGCGGCAGCGAACTCTGTTCCTGAAGAATGATATGTGACCACACATCTGAGCGAATCATCATTTTAGCTCCGGGGGTTCCATCTTCGGCCAAGCCGTCACCTTCGTCCCAATGATAGCTCAGCGGCTTGCCGAGATTCGTGTGTTTGGTCCATGAAGCTTCAACATTCATTGCCCGGGCTATATCGTTAAACACGAAATCCTGGTCATTATAGTGTATCAAACTGTTGTTGAGTGAAAGCACCTTGATTTTATCAGGATTTTCAGGTGTAAGTACTGAAGCTAATGGAGTAAGCACCATTTGAGTGGGCGACGACTCAACTTCAGTCAAGCTATAAGAGCCATCGGTCAATGAGAATTCAAATTTGTAAGTAGCCGGAGCTACTGCAGCATTGCCGGTTGAGCCTTTGGTCAATGTGCCTTCAAGCGACGATTTGTCGGCATCTTGGTCTAAGCCCCATGCGCCTCCCATGCCCTGGCGTTGATATATGCGCCAGTGCGACAAACCGTCAGCTCCGGCCTTCATTGATATTTGTCCCTTGAAAAGATTGTCTGATTCATCAAGTTTGAGTTCTCCGTTTGTGGCCATGAAGTCCCAATTATTAAAATCGCCATAAACGTAGACCGACGTCAATCCGCTATCGTCATCATTGGCCTCAAGAAGTAATTTTGCTGAATCGTCTGTGATTGACAACTCTATGCGCTTGCAATCAAACACGTAAGCTCCACACGAAATGTTGTCGTCAACACCCTTTTGAAGTTGATAGGGAGAGTCAACCGATATATTGCTCCCGTTTGACCCGTAGTTGCAGGCTGATGTCCATCCTGAATCTGCCACTTTAAATTGGCCGCTCAGTTTCTTGTCATATAATACGTAGGTATTGTTCCCCTCATTCGAGAACTCCCATTCTTCAACTGCGCCCCACGAATTTACCTCGCCGCGAATATATATTCCCGATGAAACAAAGGGAGCTCTGTCGGGGTCGGTCCAGCCGCTATAAGTCAGCGGATCTTCAATGAGTGCCAATCCGTCGCGCGACAAACACAGATAGCAGTCACTATCGGTCGACACGCTCAGCGGGCCATAACTCTGGCCGGCTACCACGGCTGTAAGTTCGAATTCCGGCTCGGAAGGCATGCTCCACACCATATATTCAACACCATTTACTATCTTTGATAACGATGTTGTTGAGCCTTCCTCTCCGAAAAAGTCGGTTGAAGTTGAAAGGAGTGTAACCTTCGCTGCTTTTAATGCATTTTCTACAAATATGAATTTGGAATCTTCAGATGCAAATCCGGCGGTGACGCTTATATTATCAATTGCCAGACCGGGCGCCTTATCCGGTGTTGAACCTGATGCCACTGAAATGTTCCATGCAAGATAAACGGTTTCGCCGGGAGCCACATCAACGAGCATCTGCCTATTGTCGACATTAGTTGTTGAAATAGGCACTTCCTCTGCTCCTATTGTTTCGCTATCAGGCTCAAACACTGTATGGAATGGTTCTCCGGCCGATATCCATGCTTCGCCGTCGTGCGAATAATATACTTGCACTGCAAATCCTGCAGCATTTGCCCCCTTTCGATATTTTTCAATATCATACGAAAGAGTAAATCGATCAATGGGAGTGGCAGACTCGTTTGTTATTCCTGCCATCAACGAAACACATCGCGTACCGTTGGCCACTGTTGTTGTCAAGCCGCCGATAGCCCTGTCGCTACTTTCAGCGGTCGATCCAAAATTCCATGTGCCGTTTTTCGCGTTTGATGCAAGAGACGCTCCTCCCGCGTACATTACTTCGTTCGTCGCATTGCTCCATGCTCCGATAGTGCGTGGAGCGTCAAGATTGCGATCAATAGCCCATCCGTCGGGCAGCGTCATTAACGCTTCCGACGTTGTCGCATCCCACATTGAATTGAAATTCTCACTCACTACCGGGTTTTGCTCACTAACCGAAATCGGAGTAGTGGCTGACATTCCCATAGCAGTTATTGCGAGTGCGACTACAAAAATGCTCTTTAATTTTTTCATGATTATGATTTAGGTTTTAGAATGATGAACTCTGCTTGTTGTCGGCCCTGCTTATGCCGGTAATGCAAATTTATAAACACATTTCTCTACCGCATAACCAATCTAAATCAAATGTAGCCCAATCATGCAGATTAATCCCTTATTATCAATCAATTCTATTATTCCTCCCCCTTACAAATGTAGGTGTTAATCTAAATTTATCCTCTAAATCTCTACGCAAAATATGCATCAAATCGCTCCTTATCTTTTGCTTTTGACCTATAGCGCGCCCGATAATTATACACCGTCGACTGCGAGCAATGAAGAAATCGCGATATCTCTGCGCTTTCTGTAAACCCAAGCTTCATAAGAGCAAAAATCCTCAAATCGGTATTCAGACTGTCACGGTCGCTCTCAATAATTCTCTCTTCCGGGCGAAGGAGTGAATTAAACTCTTCAATAAAATTGGGATAGAGTTCAAGAAATGCTGTGTCAAAACTTTGAAAAAAGGTCTCTGACGTTTCTTCAACCACATCGGCCGCCTTGATGGCTTCAAAAAGCATATCAAAATTCCTTTGTGCCCCGATTTTAAACAGACGTGTCCGATAACTGTCAAGCGTCTTCAGATATTCACGGCTGAGGCGCATAAACCTATGAAAATACTTTTCTTTAATATTGGCCGCCGCAACCAATTTAACATTACTCTCTTCAAGCTCGGCTCGGGCGCGCACTAACAGCTTATTCCGCTGCAGTGCGTAATAAAACAATACCGCGGTTGCTATCAGCAGTAACACCATCACCCCGAGCAGCCACATCAACAATCGCCTTTCCTGACGCTGTTGAGCCGAATACGCATCTGATATCACCGAAACTGCTTCACTCATATCAAAAATCCTGACCTTGGCCTTGCAGGCCCGCGCATCTTCTATCGATCGTTGCATATATCTGTAGGCTCGCTTCAAATCGCCTCGCTCATAAAGCATCAACGCCAATTGTGGTAGCGCCAGATATTCCCTGACTCCATTTTCCATATCGACCGAGGCTGCCTTGGCTAAGTACTCTATTTGCTTATCTTCATCGCCCTTAGCGGCCCACGCCTGCACAAGCAAATGATATAGCGCTCCATTCGATGGCTCATAATCCTGCCCCTTTATTTCGCCGCTAACCAATGCGATAGCCTCATCCGGTCGCCCGCTTTCGATTAGCTCATTAGCTAAAATAAACTTTTCTCCGGGCGCGATTTTCAACACCGAGTCTCTTAACGACCGCTTACGTTGTGAATAATCTCTGCGCAGTTGCTCCTCTGCTGCCAATGACTGCAGATTTCTGTAAAGTTGAACTCCTAATATGTAGTAGTCGCGCTTCACCGTTGCCGGAATCGAATCCGGATTTATTGCATTGAAAATATCGCCGGCCTCCTTATACATCATCAACGATGAATTATAAAGCGACGCAAGCTGCAACAACGATGCTACTCGCTCCGTAGGCGTAGTCGCTGACTCTGACGCCCGTCGGCAATATATTA
>CAMWUH010000073.1 GCA_947177325.1 uncultured Bacteroidales bacterium | reverse complement strand
AAAATGTGAATTTCACGTGTAGGGAAAATCAAGAAAAAATTAAACACTACATCATGCACACACATCAACACGCCCGCCATGCCGGGGAAAACCATATTACCACTGCAACGCAGCATACCGGCGGCAAGATAGCTAAGCTGAAAAACGGGCATGGCAAGCAGCGTCACTCTGAAATATATGGTAGCGTTGTCGACGATTGGTTCCTCACCTCCGAGCCAATGGGGCAACGGCCCGCTGATGGCAACACCGATAGCTGCCAATATAATGCTGAAAATCAAAGTGGCTACAAGCGATTGTCGGAACACATTCCTGGCAGAGTCGGGCTTGGAAGCTCCAATCAAGTGAGCGACTTGCACAGAAAAGCCAACTGAGGCAGCAGAACACAGACCGAAGAAAATCCATGTTGAAGTAGACACCAAGCCTATTGAAGCAGCCGGGTTAGCGCCCAGACTACCTACCATTGAAGCATCAATATATTGCATAATAATTGCCGACACCTGAGCCACAATGGCCGGTATCGACAATGCAATTACTAACTTCAGTTTTTTCAGCCGGCTAACATCAGCGCTATTATTGATAACCTCAGCCAGCTTGTTTTTTTCGCTTTTTATGAAGCTCATTCAATCACGCAGTCGGCCGGTTGACAAATATTTTTATCAATAATCACTTCGCCGATAGAGTCGGCTTTAATGTGACCGGATGTCGGGTTCTTAATGCTTGTAATATATCCTTTGATTGTTGCCTCAAGAGTGCTTTCCTCAAATGCTAAATCAGCATCTGTATCAAAGGTACAGTTTTCAAGCACAAGGTTCTCGCAATAGCAGAGAGGCTGAGTGCCGGATATATGGCAGTTGACAAGCTTTAGATTTTTTGAATGCCATCCGAGATATTCACCGGTGATTTTCGAGTCGTAGACGGTAACGTTTTCAGTGTTCCAAAAAGCATCTTTAGTGTGGAGATCGGCGTTGCGGATTATAACGTTCTTAGCATACTGAAAGGAGTAATTGCCGTGCTGAACATACCGATCTATATCAATATCTTCGCAGTGCATGAAAATATAGTCGCCGTTGTTAACCTCAACATCGCGTAGCTTGATATTCTTGCAGTGCCATAAGGTTTCGCCGGCATTAGGAATCTTGACATTTTGCAAATCAATTCCTTCCATGTCGCGGAACATTTTGGGAGCCTCGATAAGCGTATCAGTCATTTTCAAGTCATGAGAATACCACAGAGCAGCGCGAGCGCCTTCGGTAAAGAGGCAATCTTTTATATTGAATCCGTCGACATGCCAGAATGGGTATTTCCCTTCAAATTTACAGTTGACAGCCTCAATGTTAGAGCAGCGCTTGATAGCTGACTCACCTACACCAATTGTAACATTAATAAGCTTTAGATCATGAGAGCCAAACAACGGACGCTCTCCTTCAAAATGTTTATTTTCAATTATAGTCATATCGTGATGTTAATCAGTTAATCGGATGTTTATATTCTAACGTACGAAATTAACAATTAGTTCCAAAAATAACAAAAAAACGGCTGCCGAAATTGATTCTGACAGCCAAATATTGATGAATATTGATGATAAATAAAATTTACTCTCTGATGTAATCAACGAGCCATTCGCCAATCTCTTTTGTGCCGTAGGTAACCGCTCCGGGAGCTGCAAGTTCAGGAGTTACAATTCCGTTTTCGATAGCAGCGTTAACGGCATCCCTGACATTCTTTGCTTCAGAGGCGAGGCCAAAATGTTCAAGCAGCATAGCGCCGGAAAGCACTTGAGCCATAGGATTGGCGATATTGAGTCCGGCAGCTTGGGGCCATGAGCCGTGAATTGGTTCAAACACAGGTGTAAGCTCGCCTGTTGAGGCTGAAGGGAGCAATCCCATTGAGCCGGAAATGACGCTGGCTTCGTCGGTAAGTATGTCACCAAATGTGTTTTCAGTTACAATTACGTCGAAGAAGCGGGGCTCAGTGATGATTTTCATTGACGCATTGTCAACAAACATATAATCAACAGCAACATCGGGATATTCGGCTTCTAACTCTTTGGCCACTTTACGCCACAACCGGCTAGATGCAAGCACATTGGCTTTGTCGACTACGGTCAAGTGTTTGCGACGACGGCGGGCATAGTCCATAGCCAATCTGACGATTCTCTCAATTTCAGGACGAGTGTAAGCATTAGTGTCGTAAGCCCGGTCATCGTCTTGATATTTTTCGCCGAAATACATTCCGCCGGTCAACTCTCTGATGCAGATGAAATCGCTTCCTTTAACGATATCCTCTTTTATCGGTGATTTATCAACCAACGAAGGGAAAATTTCAATAGGACGAATGTTGGCAAATAATCCAAGTTTCTTTCTCATAGCCAGGAGTCCTTGTTCGGGACGAACCTTGGAGTCAGGATTGTTATCATATTTGGGATGGCCGATTGCTGAGAAGAATACGGCATCGGAGCTTTTACATAGTTGAAAGGTTGCTTCCGGGAAGGGATCACCGGTTGCATCAATGGCTGCCGCGCCAACCGGAGCATAGTCAAATTCAAATTTATGATTAAATTTTTCGGCAATAGCTTTCAGCACTTCAACTCCTACAGCCGAAATTTCGGGTCCAATGCCATCGCCGGGTAACACAGCTATTTTCAAGTCCATTTTATTATCTTTTATTTTTTTTCGTTTTCGTATGCCTTAATTTTTTCAAGATTGCTCAGCAAATAGTCTATATCGTCCAGACCGTTTTCCAAGCAAAGTTTCTTATATGGATTAATGTCGAAATGCTCAACAGAGCCGGTCTTCAGATTTGTGATTGTTTGCGATGGAAGATCAATGGTAACTTCTGTAGCATTGTCATCAGAAATAGATTTAAACAACTCTTCCAAGAACTTTGGTGAAACAACAACCGGGAGCACGAAATTATTCAATTCGTTGTTGCGGTGGATATCTGCAAACGATGTGGACACTACTGCGCGAAAACCATAATCAGCAATGGCCCAGGCGGCATGTTCTCGCGAAGAACCACAACCAAAGTTATCGCCGGCTACAAGCACAACACCACAGTATCGATTATCATTAAGCACGAAATCGGGAATGTCATTTCCGTCGGCGTCGCGTCGCCAGTCGGCAAACAGGTTTTTGCCAAAGCCTTCTCGAGAAGTGGCTTTCAGGAAACGGGCCGGAATGATTTGGTCAGTGTCAATATTTTCTATATTCAGAGGTACACACCGCGAGGTGATTTTATCAAACTTTTGTTTCATGACTGTTCAGATAAATGTTCGTGGGTCAGTAATAACGCCGGTAACGGCAGCTGCAGCTGCAGTCAGCGGTGAAGCTAAAACCGTGCGAGCACCTTGTCCCTGACGACCTTCAAAGTTACGATTGGAGGTGCTCACACACAATTTACCTTCAGGCACTTTATCATCATTCATTGCCAAACATGCCGAGCAACCGGGTTGGCGAATTTCAAATCCGGCAGCTCTCAGTCGGTCGCCAATTCCTTCAGCTTCAATCTGACGAGCTACTTGTTGTGAGCCGGGCACAAGCCATGCCACTACATCGGGATGTTTCTTGCGTCCTTCCACAATTGAGGCAAAAGCACGAAAATCTTCGATGCGACCGTTAGTGCATGAGCCGAGAAACACGTAATCGACTTTAGTTCCGGCAATCGGCTTACCTGCGGGCAGTTTCATATATTCGGTTGCATCGGCCGGAATATTCCCGGTTACGGCAATGCCCATGCCGGGATTAGTTCCATAGGTTACTCGTGGCTCAATGTCAGCAGCATTAAAAGTTAATTCTTTGTCAAACACTGCATCAGGGCCGGAAGGCAACTTGCGCCATTTCTCAACCGCAGCTTCAAACTCGGCATCCGAGCCTTTAAAGCGAGGTCTGATATATTCGAAAGTAGTTTCGTCGGGGGCAACCAATCCGCCACGCGCCCCCATCTCAATCGACATGTTGCAAAGAGTCATTCGCCCCTCCATAGAGAGATTGCGAATAGCCTCTCCGGCATATTCAACGAAGTAACCGGTAGCTCCGGCAGTACCTAATTGAGCAATTAAATAAAGAGCGATATCTTTTGCCGTAACGCCTTTGCCGAGCTGACCTTCAACGTTGATACGCATCGTTTTCGGGCGTTGTTGCAATATGCATTGTGAGGCAAGGACCATTTCGACTTCCGATGTGCCGATACCAAAGGCTACGGCTCCCATTGCACCATGGGTAGAAGTGTGGGAGTCACCGCAAACAATAGTCATTCCCGGCAATGTAAGACCTTGCTCCGGACCTACTACATGGATAATACCATTGCGTGGATCGCCAATTTTATAAATCTCAATGCCATATTGCTCCGCATTGTTGTAAAGCGTTTCTACAGGTATGCGCGAGGAAGGGTCAATGATAGGTTTATCCTGGTCGTGGGTAGGAATATTATGATCGGGCATTGCGGTGGTTTGCGCCGGACGCAACACATTCAGCCCTCGTTGACGCAATGCCTCAAAAGCTTGCGGAGAGGTAACTTCGTGGCAATAATGGCGATCGATATAGAGTTGGGTTGGTCCACCGTCAATGGTTTCGATAGTGTGACTTTCCCAGATTTTGTCAATGAGCGTATTCATTAAAACTTCAGAGAAATGTTACGATTAGATGAACTTGTTGATTGCGTCGAGATATGCTTCGGCTGAAGCTGCTACGATGTCAGTATTGGCTGAAAAGCCATAGAAATTGCGACCATCAAACTCTACTGTCATGTGCACTTTGCCAACATCATTGCTGCCTCGGTTGATAGCTTGAATCAAGAATTCCTTAACTACCATCTGGCGATGAATAATTTGGCGTATCGCTTGGATTGCAGCGTCAACCGGGCCATTACCCGAGGCGCAAGCCTCAAATTTTTCACCGGCAATATCCAGGCCCACTGAAGCTACGGAATGAATACCCACGCCTGAGGTAACCTGAAGGAAGTCAAGCTTAATGCGTTGCGGCTTGCGGTGCTGGCCGGCAAGCATCAACACGTCGTCGTCGTTGATTTCTTTTTTTCGATCGGCAAGTTTGAGGAATGCTTCATAAGCTTTGTCGAGAGCCTCCTTTTCCAGTTCGCAACCGAGCACGTGTAAACGATGCTTCAACGCTGCGCGACCTGAACGGGCTGTCAAAAGGATTGAATTTTCATCGACACCAACAATCTTAGGATCGATAATTTCGTAACTTTCGCGATTTTTGAGGACTCCATCCTGGTGGATGCCTGAAGAATGGGCGAAAGCGTTACGCCCTACGATGGCTTTGTTGGGTTGCACCGGCATATTCATCAGCGATGAAACCATGCGGGATATAGATTGCAAACGAGTGGTTTTGATATTTGTTTCAATGCCAAGCTCTTTATGAGAGTAGCATGTCATTACCACTTCTTCAAGCGAAGTATTGCCGGCTCGCTCGCCAATACCATTGATTGTGACCTCAGCCTGACGCGCACCACCAATAATGCCTGAAATAGTATTAGCTGTGGCCATACCCAGGTCGTTGTGGCAGTGAGTGGCAATAGTTACTTTGTCTATGCCATCGACATGATCAATCAGATATTTGATTTTCGCCTCAAACTCGTGGGGCAGACAATATCCGGTAGTGTCGGGAATATTGATTACGGTTGCGCCGGCTTTAATAACGGCTTCTACCACGCGAGCGAGATATTCATTGTCAGTGCGACCGGCATCTTCGGCATAAAACTGCACATCTTCAACAAACTTCTTGGCATAGGCTACGGCCTTAACAGCGCGCTCAATGATTTCTTCGCGAGTAGAATTAAATTTATACTTGATGTGGGAATCAGATGTACCGATACCTGTGTGAATACGTTTATGTTTGGCATATTGCAAGGCCTCAGCGGCAACCTCAATATCCTTTGGCACCGCACGGGTTAAGGCGCAGATTGTGGGCCAGGTAACAGCTTTTGAAATTTCAACCACTGAGTTGAAATCGCCGGGTGATGACACCGGGAAACCGGCTTCTATCACGTCAACACCGAGCTCTTCGAGCGCTTTCGCAACTTCGATTTTTTCAACGGTGTTGAGCTGGCAACCGGGCACTTGCTCTCCGTCGCGCAAAGTTGTATCAAATATAAATAATCTATTGCTCATTTCTGAATAAATATTGTTTTTGTGTTATAATTGCCACAAAGTTAATAAAAATTCAGCAATTTACCAATAATTCCCTCAATATTCAACTTTTTGAAAACGATTCGGAATTCAGAATGCAGCACCCAATCGAATCGCCGCTCCATGGAATGGCTTGATGGGTCGCGGTTGTTCGGGCACAACAATATTGCCGGTTGGCATAAAATTGTAGCTGAAAATAATGTGGGATGAGAAGTTGAGTCCGGAAGCAAGTGTGACTCCGACGCCCAAACACCCGTAGAATGGCTTGCGGCTGACCGAGTCATATAGATTCAAAAATGCAATACCCGCTTTGACATCCATAAAAATGAATTTATTTTGAGGGGTGAAGGTAGTTCTGACCTGAGCGAATACCGGATAGGCTCGCGAAGCATTTGTAACCATTACATTAATTCCGGCACCGAGACCAATAAAACGCATTGCCTTGTGACGATATCCAAAGCAAGCCGAGAGGTCAAAGGAGGTCAAGGACTGATTGGTCAAATCCATTGTGCTACCAAGATCAGCGCCCCATGTAAAGTGATTAGGCCTGCGAGAGATAGATGCAACATCCTTCTTCTTGCTAACTTCAGCTTTAGGAAGGGCTCCTTTATCTACTTCAACATATTTTATTACCTCAACATAAACTGTGTCAGTCACGAAAACGACGCTATCTGAGGCTATAGAGTTAACATTATTGTCAACTGCCGCCGCTTGCTGTGAAGCAAAGGGAATGAACGCTGCCACAAACAGGAGTAACAACCTGTAAAAATATTTCTTTTTCATAGAATTCATTCTTTGATCATCGCAACTGAAGCCCAGCGGTCGCGTTCGGTAACATCGAGCAATTTGAGTCCTACTTTACCAGCGGCTTCTGCGATTATATCAACATCTTCAACATAGAAGCCGGAAAAAATCGCTGTCGCCCCTGATTTTATCGCCCGGGCGTAAGCAGGTAGGTCGGCTACTATAATGTTGCGATTGATATTGGCTAATAAATAGTCAGCTTCAGGGAGTTGGGCGAGTTTCGAAGCATCGCCATGGATAAGATTAACATTAACGTTGTTGCGTTCAACGGTTTCTTGAGCGTTGACTATAGCAAAGCCGTCAATTTCAATAGCGTCGACACTTGATGCACCACGCATCGCTGCAAGAATGGCAAGCACACCGGTGCCTGTGCCTACATCTATGAGATGCTTTCCATGAAGGTCAAGATCGAGCAAGCGCGCCAAAATCAATGATGTGGTTTGATGGTGTCCGGTGCCGAATGCCATTTTAGGATCAATTACAATATCGTATTCTGCTTCAGGCACATCGGTATGGAATGAAGAATGAATTACACATCGGTCGGCAACAACTATCGGCTTGAAATAATTCTTCTCCCACTCGCTGTTCCAATCTTGACCCTCCACAAATTTGCTATGGCATGATATGGCGACATCCGGCATAGGGAATTGCTCAAGGACGGAGGCGACGCGAGACTCCGAAAATTTTTCAACCGGAATGTAGGCAATCAAATCCTCAGCGGATGGCACAAATGACTCGTAGCCTTCATCGGCAAGCAATGCAGCCAGCACATCAGTGATAGTTTCATTACAGGGAGATGGGATGAGCTTCAACTCGATATAATCGTTCATGACTTATTGTCGGTAAATATGTAATAATTGATTTTCTACAAAGTTACTTTAAACTAACCAACCATCAAAATTTTTCACTTAATAAAAATGCCGCTTCCCGAAGGAGGCGGCAACAATTACATTATTCTTATGCAATATTTTCATTCCTTAAACGACTTCACGATGGCAATAATTTTCTTTATGGAAGTAATTACCTTAAACGATGATTGCGCAACTTCTGCTATGCGATCAACTTGCGAAAGAAGCGAAAATTGAGCCGACGACGGCGAGAAAGTTGATTTTAACCGTTCTTTCTCGATTTCGATGCGCAATTGATTTATTGCTCGTCGTGTAGCAAGCTCATCAAGCGTGTAGCCGTTCCATTGTTTCTTCTTACTCATCTTCACTTTGCGGTTTTGGGTTAGACAATAGCGTGCGCGACAATAATCGGGCAAGCGGATTGATTATCAATTGCTTTTTGAAAACCAGTAATGCAGCCAAGAGTAAAAGATAGCAGCCTATAATTATCAAATATGCTGCTCCGGGCGAAACCACAGTGCGCAGTTCCTGAGCGCCGGCAATGGAAACGAAAATAAGCGTTGCAAAAATCACCATCACCAAAAGAAACGCGACTACAAGCGACCCTACCAAACGAGTCAGTCGCTCGGTCAACTCCATGCGTGCATCCTCAATATAAAGCTTGATAATGCTTCGAATGGGGGTTGGTATGTCGTTAGTTGATAACATAATATAAATAGTATAAAAACGTGATGATAAAAAAGAGAGTGGAGCGGCGATTTTTCAAATCAGGAACAAAACGGCCGATAGCCTTTGGCCTCGGCCGTGATGTTCGGATATGCCTTTGGTGTTATCAGGCTTTCCCTTCTTCTAGCTCCTCACCGATTTCGTCGAGTTGTTTTTTGCGAAGTGTGATGCCGTTTGATGCCAGAGAATCGGCAATTTTGTGACGTGTTTGAG
>CAMWUH010000072.1 GCA_947177325.1 uncultured Bacteroidales bacterium | reverse complement strand
TGTATCCGCTCCGCGGAATTCAGATGCGTTTGCCTATGATAACCCCACGAAAGCTAATCCGACAGCGAAGCAACGATAGGCCTAATAAGCCTGATAGGGCATTTCGGTGAATAATCGAAATGGACTATCAGGCTTATCAGGATTATCGGATTTATATTGCTATCAATGCTCGGAGGCGGGGAGGCGGTTGAGACGGCGCCAGGTGTAGGCGATGTAGGCGATAACGATGGGAATTACCAATGACACCCAGGCCATGACGCGGAGGGTATAGGGGGTAGATGAGGAGTTGGCGACAGTAAGCGATGATGCCGGGTCGGTAAGGGAGGGATAATAGGGAGTGTTGTTAAATCCGGCGAGGAAGAAAAGTACAAGGACCACTACTATAGTGCCAACGCCGGCCCACCAGATGCCTTTGGTGAAGTCAGGACAGAAGGCTGTGCGGAATATGCCATAGAGAACTGCCAACACTGCTACCAAAAGCACAGGTATGAGCCACCACATAGCCAGCAGATTATTGAAATAGAGTGCTTTCTCAGCTACAAACACGCCGGGAGCTTCCTGACGGAGACCGGTGAAGGTGAGCAACACTACGACGAAAGCTACGAAGAGGAGTGCGAAAATCAAGCCGGAGATTTTGACTTTTATGCGCATCATCAGGCGCAAGGAAGCGTCGGTGGTGTTGTTGATAATGTAGAGAGCGCCGAGGGTGCGGGCGAGGAAAAAGACTGTAACGCCCAGGAGCAGGCAGCGCCAGTTGGCGATAGCTTCAAGGCCGTGGGTGGGGGCCCAAGTGGAGATAACGGGATTGGCGGGGCTTACGATGTTGAGCTTGTCGACGGTGAATTGGCCGCCGAAAAACATAATGCCCACCGCCACACCGAGCAACACGGGGCCTACGATGCCGTTGATAATCATGCAGGCGTCGTAGGTGCCGGCTCCGAGAAGGTTGCCCCTCTTGGAGCGAAACTCATAGCTGACGGCCTGAACTACAAAGCTGAAGAGAATCAGCATCCAGAGCCAGTAGGCACCGCCGAAACTGGTGGAATAGAATAACGGGAAAGCAGCGAAAAATGCACCGCCAAACACCACCAGGGTGGTGAATGTCAGTTCCCACTTGCTGCCAAGGGTGTTGACTATAAGATTGCGCTGATTATCATTGACGCCGCAACGGATGAGCGATTGCCCTCCCTGCACAAAGAGCATGAACACTAATATTGCACCAAGGATGGATATGAGAATCCACCAGTAGGTTTGAAGAAAACTAAGTTCCATAATGAATAGAGAATTGAGGTGGATTATTTATCGTTGTTGAAGATGCCTTCGCGCGAAGCTTTGTTGATGAAGCGGAGCATAATGGACACTTCGGCGATGAGCATGACGGTGAAGAGGACAGCAAAAATCCAGAAAGTGGTTTCGACATTAGAAGAGGGGATTGAGCTGATTGCACCGCGTGTAGGGAGAATGTCCTGGATAACCCAAGGCTGGCGGCCGACTTCGGCGACAATCCAACCGGCCTGGCTTGCAATCCATGCTGCAGGGATGGCGAGCATAGCTCCCCAGCAGATGTATTTCGACACGTTGCCGTCGCGCGACTTGCGGCGATAGCAAATCCAAAGCGTAACTGCAAAGATAAGGAGCATCAGAGAGCCGAGACCAACCATAAGTCGGAACGAATAGAAAGTAATGGCTACGGGGGGAATGGCATCTTCGGGAGAGTCGAGGAAGCCGTAACCGAAGTATTTATAGTTGGCACGGAGAGTGGCGAGGGCAGCTGCCGCAGCCGATTCATCGCCGGCTTCGCGGGCGGCGGTGTAGGCTTCAAGGGCAGCGTGGGCTTCGCGACCCATAGCGATGCGGTCGGCATAAGATACAGTGCTGACAGTGTCGCCGTCGGCTGTGATTTCAATGCCGTCGACGAGGTCGTTGATGCCGGGCACGAATGAATTGAGGTCGTGGTTGGCAAGGAGTGAGAGCCCTTTGGGGAGCGATATGGCATAGTTGACGTCAGGCTCTGAGCTGAGGCGATCGGCTTTCTCGTTAACAAGACCGATAACGGTTAGTTTTTCGCCAACCGAGCCATTGTAGAGACCCTCCATAGCAGCGAGTTTCATGGGCTGGTAGCGGGCAACGGCAACACCTGAGCCGTCGCCGGTCCACATTGTCAACACCATGCCTATGATACCGAACCAAGCGCCGGTTTTCATTGAAAGCATAGCAGCCTCGACCGAGCGGCGACGCCAAATCATCCAACCGCTGATGCCGACTACGAAAGCTCCGGCCAACGCCCATCCGCTAAATACGGCATGGAAGAATTTGTTGATAGCAACGGGGCTGAACACTACTGACCAGAAATCGGTCATTTCATTGCGCATCTGATCGGGGTTGAATTCCATGCCCACGGGGAGTTGCATCCAGCCGTTGGCCACCAAAATCCAGAGAGCCGAAAGGCTGACGCCGATAGCAGTGAGCCATGTGGAGGCAAGATGGAAACGCTTGCCTACGCGACCCCAGCCGAAGAACATCACGGCTACGAATGTGGCTTCAAGGAAGAAGGCAAACAGGCCCTCGATGGCGAGCGGCGCGCCGAATATATCGCCGACAAACCATGAGTAGTTAGACCAGTTGGTGCCGAACTGAAATTCAAGAATAATACCGGTGGCGACGCCGCAGGCAAAGTTGATGCCGAAGATGGTCATCCAAAAGCGAGTGGCTTTACGCCAACGTTGGTCGCCGGTTTTGACATAGATGCTTTCCATGATAGCCAAAATCAACGACAGGCCGATTGTCAGAGGCACGAAAAGCCAGTGATACATGGCCGTGAGGGCAAATTGCGCCCGCGACCAGTCAATGGTTGAAAAAAAGTCGTTCATGAAAGATGGATTTAAGGGATTATTGGATTATTAGAGTTATCAAGGAGATTAAAGATTTCAGCGGGTGGAGCGGTTGAGGAGCTCGGATTTGACGAGCGAAGCTTCGGAGGCACCGGTTTCCCGACTTTTGCTGCTGAGGAAATCGGGGAAAAAGAATATCTTCAGCACCAGAAAGATAATTGCTAATTTTATCAGGATTATAAGCCACAGAGAGCGGCCTACGGTCATTGACGCAAAGCCGTCGTGGTAGAAATCATAAATGCGTTTTATAATGGTCATGGTAAAAGATAAGAGGTGTTTTCGCAAATTTAACAAAAAAAGCTCAAGAATAGTCAAGCTTGCGAGGGAAAAAACCGAAAAAAATTGCTAATTTTGTTGAGATAATTCACGCATAATGCTTAAAGAAACAGAAAAGGGAGCCGGAGGCGCAGGCCTTTGGATGCGCATAGTGGCGCTGGCGGCACTGCTCATAGCGGGCGGAGGCTCGATGTGTCGCGCCCAAATCAATGCTGACCAGGTGATGCGCGTCGGCATCAACGCCCTCTATTTCGACGACTTTATGCTGTCAATCCAGTATTTCAACCGCGCTATCGAAGCGAAGCCCTATCTGGCAAAGCCCTATTTCTATCGCGCCGTAGCCAAGCTCAATCTCGACGATTATCGCGGAGCCGAAGCCGACGCAACCGAGGCGATCAACCGCAATCCCTATCTGAGCGATGCCTACGAGGTCAGAGGTGTGGCCCGCCAAAACCTGGGGCGCAATGCCGAGGCGATAGCTGACTACGACGTGGCGCTGTCGCAGCTGCCTGATAACCGCGGCATATTGTTTAACAAATCGCTCGCTCAGGATGAAACCGGCGACCATGAAGCTGCCCTCGCAACTCTCAATCGACTTATCGAAGCTCATCCGGGCATGGATAATGCCTACACGGGCCGAGCAAAGGTGGAGCTGTCGCTGAAAGACACCGTTGCCGCTCTCGCCGACCTTAACAAGTCGATAGAGCTCAATCCTAATGCGCCCAACCCTTATCTGCTGCGTGCCGACATTGCAATGCGCTCGTCGCAGCCCGACTTTCAGAGCGCGTTGACCGACATGGACCATGCCATCAAGCTGCAACCCCGCATCTCAGGCTTTTTCATCAACAGAGCTTTCATTCGCTACAATCTGAACGACTGGTTTGGGGCGATGGCCGACTTCGACTATGCCGTTACGCTCGACCCCACCAACACTACCGCGTTGTTTAACCGCGGCTTGCTCCGCGCCGAGGTGAGCGACAACGACCGTGCGGTCGACGACTTCACGCAGGTGTTGGCGATAGAGCCCGACAATGTAGGTGCGCTCTACAACCGCGGTCGCCTCTACCGGGAGAAACATGATTATCGGAATGCTCTGGCCGACCTTGACCGTGTCATAGCCCTTTCGCCCGAAATCTCCGGGCTGATGTTTGAGCGCTCGGGGCTGCTCGACATTATGGGACGCCGGCGCGAAGCTATGGCCGATTATGACCGCGCTATGGCTATGGCGCGCAATGAGCATCGCAACTTCGACAAACTAAAACAACAGGCCGCCCAGGCTGCCGGGCAGGAGGCCGCCGGTCAGGGTATTACCCAAGGGGTAGATTCGGAAAACGACTCGCCGGCTGAGGACCTGACCTTCGCCCGACGGTTTACAACCCTGCTCACCACTGAAACCGAGCTGACCGACGACCGCGAGTATAACAACAAATCGATTCGCGGAAAGGTGCAGGACCGCGACGTAAGCATAGTGACCGAGCCTGACTTCACTGTGGCCTACTACTCCGCTCCGACGGAGCTCTCCCCTACTACCTACTATATGACCGAGGCTGACCGCGTCAACGCTACCAATCGACTGCAAATGATGCTGAGGGTCACCAACAATGAGCCTACGCCTGACGATGAGAAAACACTGGCGCAGCACTTCAACCGCATTCAGCAGTTGACCGGCCGGATAGCAGCGGGCGAAGCCGTGGCCTTAGACTATTTCGCGCGAGGCATGGAGCATTTCACGCTCCACGACTATGAGCAAGCCGCAGCCGACTTTGCCTCCGCCTCGGGGATGGCCGACGATTTCGGGCTCGCATATTTCATGCACGCCGTTGCCAATCACCGGCTGATGCAAACGGGCACGGCGCCTGCCGAACTGCCTCGACGCGCCATTCTCTCATCAATCATCGACGACTACGAAAAGATGCTCGCCATCAATCCCAATTCGCCGATAGCATTGTTTAACCTCGGCAATCTCTATCTCGAAACTGAAGATCTAACCTCGGCTCTGAGCGCTTTCAACCGGGCAATCGAGCTAAAAGCCGACTTTGGCGAGGCTTACTATAACCGAGGCTACGTCTACTTCCGATTAGGCAACAAAGCCAAAGGAACAAACGACCTTTCGCGTGCCGGCGAATTAGGCATCGTGCCCTCCTACAATCTGCTCAAGCGCATGAGCCGTTAACTGTAACTGACCAACCTTTGCTAACAAAGAATATATGACATTCGACCAACTCGACCTTAGCGACAACATACTTATGGCACTCTCGGAAATGAACTTCAAAGAGTGCACCCCAATCCAGGAACAAACCATTCCGGTCATTCTCGAAGGGCACGACCTGATTGCCTGCGCCCAGACCGGCACGGGCAAAACCGCAGCGTTTCTTCTCCCGGTAATCGATATGATCTACAACGACGGCTACCCCACTGATGCAATCAACTGCATAGTCATGTCGCCCACACGCGAGCTGGCTCAGCAAATTGACCGCCAGATGGAGGGATTTGCCTATCATGTGCCTGTGGAGTCGCTGCCTGTCTACGGTGGTACGGGAGGCGAGGACTTCGGGCGTCAGCAACGCGGATTGCGCAAAGGGGTCGATATTGTAATCGCTACCCCCGGCCGACTGCTCGACCACATAAAAATGGGCTACGTCGACCTTTCGCAAGTGTCGTTTTTTATACTTGATGAGGCTGACCGCATGCTCGACATGGGCTTCTATGACGACATCATGCGCATAGCCCGCCAACTGCCGACTGACCGCCAGACGCTGATGTTCTCTGCCACAATGCCGGCTAAAACCCGCAAATTAGCCAAGGAGATACTGCGCAACCCGCGCCGCGTGGATATAGCCGTTTCGCGCCCTACCGACAAGATCGACCAAAACGTTTACCTCTGTCGGCAAGGAGTAAAGCCGGCATTGCTGCTCCACATTCTCCGTAATCACTGCTCGAAGCGGGTAATAGTGTTCGCCGCCTCGAAAATGGCTGTAAAAGACCTTACGCGCGAGTTGCGTCGTCGTGGAATCAAAGCTGCGGAGATGCACTCCGACCTCGACCAGAATCAGCGTGAGGAGGCACTCCTCGGTTTCCGCGCAGGTAAAATCGATGTAATCGTGGCCACCGATATATTGGCTCGCGGCATCGACATTGACGACATTGCGATGGTGGTTAACTATGATGTGCCGCGCGAGGTGGAAGATTATGTGCACCGCATAGGGCGCACCGCACGCGCTGACCGCGACGGCATTGCTGTTACAATCGTCGGCGAGCGCGACCGCCAACCGCTGCGACGCATCGAGCAATTCTTAGGCTATGAAATCAAGCGGTGTCAGTTGCCCGAGGAATTGGCATCGATGGCTCCGGCCAACGAGGAGCAACCACGCAATCACCGCCCACATGGCGAGCGCCCCGGAGATAACCGGCGAGGCGGGCGTCGTGGAAGCGGCAATCAGAAACGTCGTGGCAACGCCAATGCCTCAGCCAATAAAGATAACCATGCACAGGCCGGGTACAACGGCAACAATCACCATAATAGGAGAACCAATCGTTCAACCCAATCAAGTCAGAAACAATGAAAATCAGAGATATCGACTTAGGGGAGCGCCCGGTGGTGCTCGCCCCGATGGAGGATGTGACAGATGCGTCGTTCCGGCTTATCTGTCGTGAACTCGGGGCCGACATGGTTACTACCGAATTTGTTTCGGCCGAAGCATTGGTAAGAAACATCGCCTCCACAACCCGCAAGCTTGAAAACAACCCCGGAGAGCGACCGGCAGCCATTCAAATCTATGGCCGCGACCCCGACGCCATGGTTGAAGCAGCCAGGATTGTGGAGGAGGTCGGGCCTGATGTGATTGACCTCAATTTCGGGTGCCCCGTAAAAAAGGTTGCCGGGAAAGGAGCGGGAGCCGGCATGCTGCGCGACATACCCAAAATGCTTGAAATCACGCGCCGCGTGGTCGATGCCGTGAAATTGCCCGTCACAGCCAAAACCCGCTTGGGATGGGACCACGACTCCCGCATAATCGTTGACTTGGCCGAGCAGCTGCAAGACTGTGGCATTGAAGCGCTTACCGTTCATGGACGCACACGTGCACAACTCTATACCGGACAGGCCGACTGGGATATGATAGCCAAGGTTAAAGCTAATCCAAGGCTAAAAATTCCATTGATAGGCAATGGCGATATCAGTTCGGGAGCTGACGCCTTAAGGGCTTTTGAGCAATCAGGAGTTGACGGCATAATGATAGGGCGAGCTTCGATAGGAGCGCCGTGGGTGTTTCGCGAAGTGAAACAAGCTGTCAACGGGCAGGCAGATGAGCCGTTGACGCTGAGTGAAAAATTTGCAATTTTGCGTCGGCAGATTTCAGAGAGCATTGACCGCATTGACCCTTATCGGGGCATATTGCACATACGTCGGCACCTTGCAGCCTCACCACTGTTTAAAGGTATTCCCGATTTCCGACCCACGCGCATCGCCATGCTCCAAGCCGACACACCCGAATCATTGGCTGAAATTCTCGACAGAGTGGAGCAAATGCTCACTGCCATAAATTAACGACTTCATTATAAACATTATAACACCACATAATGCACTCATATATTATCTTATCACTTATTATCGCTGCAACAGCTTGGGCAGCGACTCCGGCAGCGGCCCAAAATGCCAAACGCTATGAAATCAAGGTTAATGATTTCAAGCATCTTGAAGTTGACAACTCAATCAAAGTTGACTACTACGCTTGCGCTGACTCGGCCGGTTATATAGTGTTTGAAGCCACGCCCGACTTGGCTTCGCGTCTTTACATCAGAGACAACGGCAAGGGGAAAGTTGACATACAATGCTGCGCCGATTGCTCTGAAGGGATGGAATTTCCGGTTGTGAAGGCTTATTCAAAGCAGCTCAATAAAATAGTGAATTCAGGCGACTCTCTCGTGACAGTCAACAATAATCCGGAGGTTGAAAAATTTGCTGCCGTGCTGATAGG
Organism: uncultured Bacteroidales bacterium; assembly: GCA_947177325.1. Classification (GTDB taxonomy): domain Bacteria; phylum Bacteroidota; class Bacteroidia; order Bacteroidales; family Muribaculaceae; genus JAGBWK01. The sequence continues at coordinate 611 of CAMWUH010000072.1, read as the reverse complement.
CAACGGGGCTCTGTCGGTGCGCGACGTTCAGGCCACCGAAGTTAACGGTAAGATAGCCTCGGGCAACGGTCAATTGTCGATTGACGGCGCATGCACCAAAGGAAAACTGTCGATAATCGGCACCGGAACAATCAATGCCGATCGCCTCAGGGCTGTGGAGGTCTACACTTCGCTGACCGGCACCGGCACCATTGGCTGCTGCCCGTCGGAAGTGCTGTCAATTCAAGGCCTTGGCAGAGGGAAGGTGCTGTATCGTCAGGAGCCTCACGTAATCAAAGACCGCTCGCTCGGCCATAAGCACGAGGCTATGTAGTCGCGCCACACAAGGTCGAAATCGATAAATTGGCTAACCCGGCAATCAGATGGCTTCGTTAAAGACATTGACCGCCCGCTCGCTGAAGTGGAATATAGCCGACCGCGTGTCGACTCAGGTGCTCTATGCCATCACGGGCATAGTGCTTGCCCGCGAATTGTCGCCTTCTGATTTCGGCTTGGTTGGGGCGTTGCTGGTGTTTCAGTCGGTTGCATTACTGTTTGTCGACAGCGGGTTCTCATGGGCGTTGCTTCAACGAAAAAATCCCGATGACAGGGATTATAGCACGGTGTATTGG
>CAMWUH010000071.1 GCA_947177325.1 uncultured Bacteroidales bacterium | reverse complement strand
TTATTAAACAGATAGAGCGCAATGTCAAGCAACAATATTATGAATAAAATCAGTGACATGATAGCCCACGAGTTGGGATGGAGTGAATCAGTGATATTTTCAACAAAAATCGTTGGCGCGCTTTTTTCAGGGGCTGCCAGGTTATAACGCTCGTTGATGAACTTGATGTTGGCGCGAGCATCATCATTTTTAGGGTCAAGGCGTAAAGCTCGCTCGTAGCAACCAATAGCTTTGGCAATGCTATCAAGACGATAGTAGGCGTTGCCCATATTGTAATATAGCATCGACGAAACGCCGTTGTCGGCTGCAGCTTGCTGATAAAGCTCCAATGCCTGCTGAAAATCACCGTCGCTGTAAGCTTGGTCGGCTTTTTCATCAAGCGATTGAGCATTAGCGAGAATGAAAGAAAACGATATGAATAGTGTGATTAAATGTTTCATTTCTTCGTAATGGTTTCTATTTGTTGAATTAAGGCCTGGGCTTTTTTCATTAACTGATCAGGCGAAAGAGAGGGATCGTTGGGGGTGTATCGAGCCATTTCGCAATCGTCAATCAGATTGATAATTTCAGAAATCAAGCTTTCTGAAGCTCCATGAGCTGACAATTGTTCGGAAATGTTATCTCGAGTTAGTGTAGAAGCGTTTAAGCTGAATTTATCGCCTACATAACCCCAAATTGCTTGAAGCATTGTGCCGTAGAAAGCGTCGGTTTTACCGTCTTTAATGCACTTGTCAGCAGCTTTCAAACGCTTACGAGCTACTTTCCCGGCTTTAGATATGCGCATACCGGCGACGTCGGACTTGCGCTGTAGCTGCTTGCGGTAGAGAATTAGTATAGAAATCAAAATTACTGTCAGTATTCCATATAAAATCCAATAGAATGAGCTTGAGGCAAGGTAAGAGTGAGATTTTGAGAGAGACTTATTGCCGGTGCGAATGTATCGAATATCTTCTGCTTTTGCCTTTAACCCTTGGCTGTCAGGCGATGATATTGTGTTTGCACCTTTGGCCACACTGATGGAATGGGGTTGAGTTGTCAATGTGTGGTATTCTTTGTCGGCAGGATTAAAGTAAACAAACTCTACGGCCGGAATTGTAAAGTTGCCCGGATACTGAGGAACGAAAGTGTATTGACAAGTCAGTTGACCTTTCATTGTTGCTCCAGTGACGGATGCGTTTGCGTCGTTTTTAACCGGGTAAAGTTCAAATTCATCAGGGAATTCAACCGTAGGCTCTTTTATGAACTTAATATTGCCGGAGCCGGTAACTTTTAGAGTAAGCGTTGCGGCCTCCCCGGTTTTCATCGCTTCGACGGGCAGTTCGTCGGTAATCGAGAAATTGCCGACGGCATTATTGAAGCCTTCGGGTTGTGGAGATGGGAGGGGAGTTACATTAAGAGTTGATTTGTAATCGGCCAAATGAACTGATTGTTCAATTGGTCGGGTGATATAGAAGAAACCCTGATTGACACGCTCAAGCTGCTGCACAACTATGTCGTAGGCTCCTGAATTAACAGTGAGTTTACCTGTTTTTTGCGGGTAAAGGATGTATTTTTTAAGAATTGCCGTGCGATAATTCTGGCCATTATAATGTTCGATTTGATTTAGCTCTGCCTTAACATCAACTTCTTCAATCAAGAACCCTTCAAAAGTGGGCAAACCGGTTGAATTAAAGGATGATATGGCCTCATATTTAGTGTAAAGCTTCAAAGTGCATTCAACCGCTTCGTGCTCATAAGCCGTTGATTTGTTTAGAATTACTCTAACAAAAATGTCGTCAGATGAGATTTTGGCGTTAGACGGCTGTTGCGGTTGAATTGATGGTTGTGACGGATATTGTTGTTGAGGATAGCCGCTTTGTGATTGCGGTCGATTTTTGTCGGGAGGTAAAACTACGAATTGTTTTGCATCGGCTCTTAGAGTCTTACCATCCACACTGATAGATGCGGAGGGGATAGTAAAAGTGCCCTCTTTATCTGCTTGGTAGGTATAAACATAGTCAATAGTCGAACTCGAGCTTTGACGGCCGTTAATAATTTGGGTTGAGAATGAAGTAGAAGTCGATGGCCCATATAGTAATGTGCAACCATCAATTTGAGGAGCCTGCAGTGAATTTCCCTCTGCATTTGACAAACGGTAAGCTACGCGAAATCTGTCGCCGGCAACCACATTCCGTGGAGGGATAATGGTGAAGTCGACCTGTTGAGCAATGGCGGCTACCGAAGCTGTTAAAAACAATATAAATAGTGAAATCTTTTTCATCTTATTAAGAAGAATGGGTGTTTGGTTCAATCAGTCGTTACCAAGGTTTAAGAACTTTGCGTTGCGATTGCTGCTGTTGTTCCTTTTGATCAGCTTTTTGACGGGTGCGATTTTCAGCATTTTCCATCGCTTTCAGGATTTGGTCAATATTATCCTGCGACATTTGATGCTGTTGAGGCTGCTGAGGTTGTTGCTGTTGTTGCTGATCTTGGTTTTGATGGTTTTGATCTTTATTGTCCTGATTGTCTTTATTTTCTTGTTGGTCCTGTTGGTCTTTTTGATCCTGCTTGTCTTGATTATCCTGGTTATCTTGATTGTTCTGATTGTCCTGGTTTTCAAGCAAGAGTTGGGTATAACGCAAGTTGCGACGTGCATTATTATCTTCGGGATTTAACCGAAGTGCTTGTTTGTAACGTTCAATGGCTTCATTTAAAGCTTGACTATCAAAATAGGCATTTCCTCCATTATATGCAGCCTTTTGTGCGATTGAATCAAAACGGGTATCCTTCATCAAACTGTCGAAGATTGATAGAGATAGCGTTGTCAGGGAGTCGGGTTGCGCTTGTTGACCGGGCACAGCGGGCGACGCCGTTGAACGAGTCATGGCGTGTTGAGCTGTAGCGAGATTAAAGAGTGTCAGCGGATTGTTTGCGTCAATGTTGAGTGCTCTGTTGTAGGCTGTAATTGCATCGACATAGTTAGAATCATTGTAAGCTTTATTCGCAGAGTTAATTAGCTTGCGTTCAGCTGTTGACATTTCAAAATCAACATCGGGCTTGCTGCACGACGCAATTACAGTTGAAGCAAGAAGCAATATGTAGATAGTTATTTTTTTCATTTTTTTTCGCGAGTAAAGAAATTGATTTTTTGAAGCCAGCCAATTTTGCGATCGAGAATGAAAACATCGGCAATCAGCAAAGTCATCGCTATCATAATAAACCAAGGGAAGAGTTCGGCTCCGGAGCTATATTGTCCCGGGCCAAAATCTGTTTTAGCGAGAGTGTCGAGTTGATCTGACAACTGTTTTGGCGCATCGTTGTCAGCTCCGTTGATATAGATTCCTTTTCCGGCTTTTGCAATTTCTTCTGCAGTTTGCTTATTCAGCGCAGTCATGACTATGTTACCAGTTTCATCGCGAAGGAAGTCGCTGCGTTGGTTATTGATAGGAATTGGATTACCTTTAACGGAGCCAACACCAACCACATCGATTTGAATGTCGGCATCGGCAGCTTGGCTGGCCACTTGGAGAGCGCCTTGCTCATTATCTTCACTGTCGGTAATCAACACAATAGCTTTGTTGATATTTTTATCGGGAGTAAAACAACGCATTGCCATACCAATTGCAGCTCCGATATCGGTGCCTTGAGTTGAAACCATATCAGTGGAAAGATCATTCACGAACATTTTTGCAGAGATGAAATCGCTCGTAACCGGAAGTTGAGTGTAGGCGTTACCGGCAAATACAATCAATCCTACACGGTCGTCATGAAGACGATCAATCATTCGCGTGAGCAGATATTTAGTTCTATCAAGTCGTGAAATACCGTTTGCATCATCTGTTGATGAGGCAAGCATAGAGCGAGAAACATCAACGGCCAAGACTACCTCAATTCCTTTACGGGAATCACTTTCTTGTTTTTCACCGTAACGCGGTCGAGCAAGAGCAATTATGATGCAAGTCAGTGCAAGAAGCACTAATATGAGTTTGATAATAGGCTTGTAGCGAGAGGCTTCGGGCATCAATGACTGCAAATTCTCAATTTTTCCGAACTTCGCAAGATTTCGTTTGCGAATTATTCGGGAGGCAGCATATAAAAATATGAATGCCGGCACCGCAAACAATAAATATAACAGGTGGGGATACGCAAAATCCATAGGGCAAAAGAGTTAGGGGATTGAACGCAAAATGGTGAATTTATTGAAAACGCTTAGCGCCAAGGCTGCAAATGCAATCCAAGCCCATAGTTCATAGTCATCCGTGGTTGAAGAGAAGTTTCTAACATCAAGAACGGTTTTCTCCATTTGGTCGATGGTTTCGAAAATTGATTTCAAAGCATTATCGTCAGTGGCTCTGAAGTATTGGCCACCGGTAATGGAAGCAATACGTTTCAGAGTCGCTTCATCAATTTGTACCGGCATCATTTCATAAGTTACACGTCCAAAAACATCGACAACCGGGTAGGGCGCCATTCCGTTGGTGCCTACACCGATAGTGTAAACTTTTATGCCTAATTCTGCTGCTACTTCAGCGGCGGTAATCGGAGCAATGACGCCTGTGTTGTTAGAGCCATCGGTCAAAAGAATGATGCTTTTGCTGACTGCCTTACCATTTTTTATACGGTTGATTGAAGTGGCCAAGCCATCGCCAATAGCCGTACCATCATCAAGCATCTCTTGGTTAATGCTTTGTACATAATTGGTAAGAGTAGCTCTGTCAGGAGTCATTGGTAAACCGGTCAAACTTTCACCGGCAAAAATAACTATACCAATATTGTCATTTTCTCTACCTGCTATGAACTGTGAAGCTACGGTTTTGGCTGATTCCAAACGATTAGGATCGAAATCGCGAGCGAGCATTGAAGATGAGATATCAAGGGCTAAAACAATATCGGTACCTTCAATTTTTGATTCATTCCAAGCATCATGGGTTTGCGGTCGAGCCAAAGCTACAACAAGAGCTGAAATTGCAATCAAGCGTAAAGCGAAATTGAGATGGCGAATTTTTGAACGCCATGACGAATTAATATTGCCAAAACGCTTGAGCGACGACACGCCGAGCGATGGCTGTGCATTCCGTTGCTTGATTATATACCATGCAGTAAGCGGAATAAGCAACAGCAGGAGATATAATATGTGGGGATGAGCAAATTGCATTTATCATGAAAATTTTAGTCAATTACCTGGTGTGGAATTGGAATCGGTATCGGAAGATTGCTTCTGTTCGGCAGGCTTGGTCAATTCAACAAAGTCTACAGCATAATTGAAGTTACGAAGGTTTTCCTCGCGCATTGGTACAGCTTTCGCAAATTTAACGAAGTCAGCGACTTGAAGAATTTCAGTCATTAATTTTTTAGAGTCGCGTGTTTCGGGATTAGCGGCCAATGCGTTATTTATTTGGGAAGAGGTCATTTCCATAGCATTAATACCAAATCTTCCTTCAAGATATGTGCGTAGAATGTCAGTTAAGCGAGTATAAAACTGCTTATCGCGGCCTGTATCGAGCAAATTCTGTTGTTTCAGATTGTTAAGAGCAGATATAGCAACTTCATAGGGGGGCAATTCTTTCTTCCGAATTACCGCCATGGGATTAACTTTTCGAGCCAGAATCAGATATGCACAAATACCGCCGGCTACAATAATAATGCCTACGAGAACCCAAGGCCACCAGGAGGGGAAAATATCGGTAAATTTTTTGCCGGGGTTAAGCACGCCTGTGTCACTGATTATTGTAGTCATGTCGCTTACGTCAACCGGAAGCACTTTTAATGCCAAGGGATTGGATTGAACGGTGTCACCCGTAGAATTAATGTACAGCAAGCCCGGAATTTGATATTCACCGGAGTCAAATGACTGAAGGATATATTGACCGGTAAGTTCATATCTGTTATTACCGAGAGGTTTGCGTACAGGGCGCATCTCGTTGGCATTAACTATCTCAATCTCGGTGGGAAAACTTGACATATCGAGTGTGACAACACCATTAGTGTCACCTGTTTCGAGGTAGCTAAACGACAGATTAATCGTTCTACCCATGAGCAGATTTGTGGAATCAAGGCTTGCCTTGAAGGGCGAAGCTGCTTTTGCAGGTAATGCATTGACAATGGTTGTTGCGGCCAACAAGACCATTGTTCGCCTGATCATTATATTGAGATTATTCAACTTAAAGTCCACAGCTTTACGTAATTATATAAGTATCTGTTAAGAATTTATCACCTACGGCTTTTGAATAGCGACATCAAATGAGGCACAAAATCTTCATCGGTTGGTACTGATGTGAAATCAACCCGACTTTTTCTTAAAGCTTCTGTCATTTTTTGTTGGTTATCATACCACCATTTATCATATTGATTTCTGATTTTTTTGCTCGATGAATCAATCCAAAGCGTTGCTCCGGTTTCAAGATCTCGAGCTTTAATCAGCCCTACATTAGGAAGTTTCGTATCGCGCCGATCATACACTTGAATTCCGTAAATGTCGTGACGATTTGATGCAATGGTCAAGGCTTGAGAGTAATCGCTATCATCTATGAAGTCAGAGATGAGGAATGTTGTACATCGCTTTTTCATCGCGTCGGAAAAATATTTCACTGCGTGAGCAATGTCAGTCAACTTATTCTCGGGAGTGAAGTCAAGCAATTCACGAATAATGATCAAAATGTGTTTTTTACCTTTCTTCGGAGGGATGAATTTCTCGATTTTATCAGAGAAAAATATCACTCCAACCTTATCATTATTCTGAATTGCAGAAAATGCTAATGTCGCCGCAATTTCGGCAATCATTTCGCGCTTTTCTTCACCCACAGCTCCGAAGAGTCGACTTGAAGAAACATCAATAAGCAACATAACGGTTAACTCGCGTTCCTCCTCGTAAACCTTAACGAAAGGATGATTATGCCGAGCTGTCACGTTCCAATCTATATCACGAATGTCATCGCCATATTGATATTCCCTCACTTCAGAAAATGTCATACCACGACCTTTGAACGTAGAATGATACTCGCCGGCAAAAATGTTGTTGGATAGCCCGCGAGTTTTAATTTCTATGCGTCGTATTCTTTTTATGAGATCGTTTGCATCCATTTTTTAAGAGCAATTATTAGGGCACTTCAACTCGGTCGAGAATGGTAGAGATGATTTCGTCAGATGTGATGTTATTAGCTTCAGCTTCATAAGTCAGGCCAATGCGGTGGCGCAGAACGTCGTGACAAACGGCGCGAATATCTTCGGGAATCACGAAACCACGATGATTCAAGAAAGCATAAGCTCGCGATGCCTTGGCAAGGCTGATGGATGCACGTGGCGAAGCGCCAAATGAAATCATTGATTTGAGGTCGTTAAGACTGTATTCGTCAGGATAGCGTGTTGCGAAAACTATATCGACAATATATTTTTCGATTTTTTCATCAAGGTAAATTTGTTCGACCACGCGCTGTGCATCCAAGATTTCTTCAGGCTTAACCAACGCCATGATTTTTTTCTTTTCTGTTGCGATATTCTGACGGATGATTTTGCGCTCCTCTTCGCGTGTAGGATAACCGATGATGACTTTCAGCAAGAAACGATCGACCTGTGCTTCGGGAAGGGGATAGGTACCTTCTTGTTCGATAGGATTCTGTGTGGCCATTACCAGGAAGGGTTCATCAAGCTGGAATGTTGTGTCGCCAATTGTAACCTGACGCTCCTGCATTGCTTCGAGCAAAGCACTTTGAACTTTAGCCGGAGCGCGGTTAATTTCGTCAGCAAGAACAAAGTTAGAAAAGATAGGGCCTTTTTTAACTTGGAATTGATCTTTCTGCACGCTATAAACCATTGTACCGATAACATCGGCCGGGAGAAGGTCGGGGGTAAACTGAACTCGGCTATAGTCGGCATCAATCAACTGAGCAAGTGTTTTAATGGCAAGTGTTTTAGCCAAACCGGGCACACCTTCAAGCAAAACGTGACCATTGCTAAGGAGTGCAATCAAAAGTGATTGAACAAGGTGTTTTTGACCGACAATGGTTTGGTCCATGCCGGTGGTAATTAAATTGATAAAGTCGCTTTTCTGAGCAACCAAGGCATTTAAATCGCGAATATTAACTGAATCGCTCATTTTATAAAATGTATTAGTTAATTTAGGGTGATGAAAACAGCCATTGAACGGGCTGCAGTTTTATAACAACAAAAGTAGATATTTCCATTTTGAAAATATCTACTTTAAGTGTTAATTTTATCTAACTTATAAGCTATATTTTTGCTTATTAACGCTTATTAAGATTAGGCCACCTCGGTTGTTAAAATTTGGCATAAATTTCAGTCGCCAATTGCTCAGCTTTTTTCAAACTACTTGGATCGGATTTATCGATGCCATATTTAGAAGCAGGAGGAATAATCACTTCAGTCCCGCTTTCAATAAGATCGGGGTGCCCTAATTTCGACTCGTTTTCTTTGTAAATATACACCCAGAATTCATAACGACCGTAGTGACGACGAGCCATGGTTGCGAGGAAATTACCGGGCTTGACAGTTTCGGTAATTTCCGGCTCAGTATTTGGAGTTTCTGAGATTTCTTCGGAAGAATCGGTTTGATTGCATTCGGTATTTTCAACGGCTTGCTGAGATGTTTCATCCTCAACCGGAACAGTTAAATCAGTTAACTCCTCAATTGGATTATTTCCATCAGAGAGAACAGCGTCGGCTGCAGTTTCATTTTTGTGAAATATGCCATTGCAGAAGTCAATTATTCTCGATTGATAAGCTCCAACGAAATATCCAACTACAAGCCCAAGCAAGAGTA
>CAMWUH010000070.1 GCA_947177325.1 uncultured Bacteroidales bacterium | reverse complement strand
AACTCATTCTCGCTCTCGGCCTGCTCGTGGTGGTCCATGAGTTCGGTCACTACTTTTTTGCCCGTCTTTTCGGCATCAAAGTAGAGAAATTCTATCTCTTTTTCAACCCTTGGTTTTCGCTCGTCAAGTGGAAACCGCGCGAGCCCAAGCGTCGCAAACTCGATAAAAACGGCCGTCCCAAAGCTTCGTGGCGCGACACCGAGTATGGCATCGGCTGGGTGCCTCTCGGCGGCTACTGCAAAATTGCCGGTATGATCGACGAGTCGATGGATAAGGAGCAGATGGCTCGCGAGCCGCAGCCTGATGAGTTCCGCTCCCGTCCGGCCTGGCAGCGCCTGTTGGTGATGATAGGCGGTGTGTTGTTCAACTTCATCCTGGCCATCATCATCTACGCCGGCATCGCCTGGAAATGGGGCGCCGACGTGTTGCCCTTCGGCTCGGTAACCGAGGGATTTAACTACTCGACCGAGGCCAAAGCTTATGGCTATCACGATGGCGACCGCATTCTCGCTGTCGACGGCGTCGACTTCTCCACCCGCAATATCGACGACCTCTATGCCGTGGCCGATGCCAAGCAGGTAACCGTTATCCGCGGCAACGACACTATCATTATCGATAATCCCGCCAACTTTGTCACCATGCTCCCCAACGGCCTCTTCGACAAAGATGCACCCTTCCGTTATCCCGCTTATGCCGATCAGGTCAGCCTCGGCTCTCCCGCCCATCACGCCGGCCTTATCGAGGGCGACCGCTTTGTGGCTATCAACGATGTAGCTACCCCTACTTTCGACGATGTTAAGGCTACCATCGCTGCCAACGACGGCCGGGAGATGAAAGTAACCGTTGAGCGCGGCGACTCGCTCGTCAATCTCGCCATTACCCCCTCGGGCGGCACAATCGGCTTCGTGACCCGCAACCCCTTGAAAATCTACAATGTTGAGCATATCAACTACAATCTCCTCCAGGCCTTCCCCAAAGGCGTCAGCGACGGCTGCACCAAAATGACCACCTACGTCAAATCGCTCAAACACCTTTTCTCCAAGAAGGGCGCTCAATCGGTTGGTGGTTTCGGTGCTATCGGCGAAATGTTCCCCTCGAAATGGAACTGGCTGACTTTCTGGGAGCTCTGCGCTTTCCTCTCTGTCATCCTCGCCTTTATGAATATTCTTCCGATCCCGGCTCTCGACGGTGGCCACGTTATGTTTGTGCTCTACGAAATCATCACCCGTCGCAAACCGAGCGAGAAATTCCTTGAGCGCGCCCAGATGGTAGGCATGTGCCTTCTCTTGGCGCTCCTCCTCTTCGCCAACGGCAATGATATTTACCGCATGATATTCAAGTAAAGTTATGACTTATGAGCAACTATAAGAAATTGACCTTGCGTCGCGGCAAAGAGCAGTCGCTCGACCGTTTCCACCCCTGGGTGTTTTCCGGTGCCCTCACTTCTGTCCCCGAAGGGATTGAGGAAGGTGATTTAGTGGCCGTTCATGCCTCCGACGGCCGATTGATTGGTGTCGGTCACTATCAGATAGGCTCTATCGCCGTCAGAATGCTCGACTTTTCCGATCGCACTATCGACCGCGCTTTCTTCGATGAGCGTCTTGCCAACGCTCTCGCTCTCCGTAAGGCTCTCAATCTGGCGCGCCCCGATAACGACGCTTTCCGATTGGTCCACGGCGAAGGCGACTTTCTCCCGGGCCTTATAATCGACATATATGGCAACACCGCCGTCATGCAGGCCCACTCTCCCGGAATGCACTTTGCGCGCAACATTATTGCTATGGTGCTCACCGAGCTTCAAGGCATCAATATCGCCAACGTTTATTATAAATCTGAAACTACGCTCCCATATAAGGCTCAGCTCGACCCTCAGAACGATTACCTCATCGGCGGCTTCGACTCCAACACCGCAACCGAAAACGGCCTGCGCTTCCACATCGATTGGCTCAAAGGACAAAAAACCGGCTTCTTCGTCGACCAGCGTGACAACCGTCAGCTTCTGCAGCATTTCGCCCGCGGCCGCAAGGTGCTCAATATGTTCTGCTACACCGGCGGCTTCTCCGTATATGCTCTCCGTGGCGGAGCTGAGGAAGTGGTGTCGGTCGACTCGTCGGCCAAAGCTATTGCACTGACCCAAGCTAACGCCAACCTCAATTTCCCCGACGACTCCCGCCACTCGGCCGTTGCCGAAGACGCCTTCAAATATCTCGACAACATGGAGCCAGGTCGCTTCGACCTCATTGTGCTCGACCCCCCCGCTTTCGCCAAGCATCAGTCGGCTCTCCGCAATGCCCTCCGCGGCTATCAGCGCCTTAATGCCAAAGCCTTTGAGAAGATTGCCCCGGGCGGTGTGCTGTTCACTTTCTCATGCTCACAGGCCGTCAGCAAGGAGCAATTTCGCTTGGCCGTATTCTCTGCCGCAGCATCTACCGGGCGCCGTGTACGCATTCTCCGTCAGCTCACTCAGCCCGCCGACCATCCAATCAACATCTATCACCCCGAAGGCGAATACCTCAAAGGGCTCATTCTTTATGTAGAATAATCCTGTCAACCCGAATATTCCCCCCTCAATAATCCATCATAATGAACAAACTCATTATTGCCGCTACCGTTATGGCCGCATCTTCCCCTCTTTTCGCTCAGAAAGCCTCGGCTGCTCCCGAAGGCTTTGACTACACTGTCGACCGCTTTGCCGACATCGAGGTGCTCCGTTATCAAGTGCCCGATTTTGAAAATCTCTCACTCAACCAAAAGCTTTTCGTCTATTATCTGACCGAAGCCGCTCTCCAAGGCCGTGATATCCTCTTTGACCAGAACGGTCGCTACAACCTCGAGCTGCGCAGCCTCCTTGAAGCAATCTATAAAGCCACTCCCGAGGCTCAGCGCGATAGCGCCGATTTCAAAGCCTTTGAAAAATATCTCAAGCAAGTGTGGTTTGGCAACGGCGTTCACCATCATTATTCGATGGATAAATTCACTCCCGAATTTTCCCAACAATTCTTTGACGCTCAAGTGGCTGCTCTCCCCGAGGCTGACAAGCCTGCCGACATTGCAACCCTCCGCCGCCTTATTTTCGACCCCGCTTTCATGAGCAAGCGCGTTAACCAGGCCGACGGCGTCGACCTCATCACAACCTCCGCCTGCAACCTTTACGGCCCCGGTGTCACTCAAGCCGAGGTCGAGGATTTCTATGCCAAACTCAAAGACCCCGACGATGCCACTCCAATCTCCTACGGCCTTAACTCCCGGCTTGTAAAAGATGCCGACGGCTCCCTCCGCGAAGATGTCTACAAAGAGGGCGGCCTCTACAGCCCCGCTATCGAAGCTATTGTTGCCAACCTCAAGCTCGCTGCTCAATATGCCGAAACCCCGGCTCAACGCGAAGTTATCAATTCCCTGATAACCTTCTATCAAACCGGCGACCTCAAGGAATTTGACCGCTACTCGATTCTATGGGCCGAAGACACCGATCCTCAGGTCGACTTTATCAACGGCTTCATAGAGTCCTACGGCGACCCTCTCGGCATGCGCGGCTCATGGGAGTCAATCGTCAACTTCAAAAACATCGAGGCCTCGGCACGCACCGAAGCCCTCAGCAACAACGCCCAATGGTTTGAAGACCATTCTCCCGTGGCCTCTCAATTCAAAAAGCCCGAAGTAAAAGGCGTTTCTGCCAAAGTTATCACCGCCGCCATCTTGGCCGGCGACTCTTATCCCTCCACTCCCATCGGCATCAACCTCCCCAATGCCAACTGGATTCGCGCTGCCCACGGCTCCAAATCGGTTACTATCGAAAATATCACCCAAGCCTACGACGAAGCCTCTCATGGCAACGGTTTTAACGAAGAATTTGTTATCGACGAGCCAACCCGCCAACTCCTCGACAAATACCTCTTCATTACCGATAACCTCCACACCGACCTCCACGAATGTCTCGGCCACGGCTCCGGCCGATTGCTTCCCGGTGTTGACCCCGACGCGCTTAAAGCCCACGGCTCTACTCTCGAAGAAACTCGCGCCGACCTCTTCGCTCTCTATTATCTCGCCGATCCCAAGCTGATTGAACTCGGCCTTCTCGACAACCCCGAAGCCTATAAAGCCGAATACTACAAATATATGCTCAACGGCTTGATGACACAACTCATGCGCATCGAGCCCGGCAAAGATGTTGAAGAAGCCCACATGCGCAACCGCAAACTTATCGCCGAGTGGGCCCTTGAGCATGGCGCCGACCAAGGTGTTGTCGAGCTCGTTAAAATCAATGGAAAGACCTACGTAAAAATCAACGATTACGACGCTCTGCGCGGACTGTTCGGCGAGCTCCTCGCCGAAATCCAGCGCATCAAGAGCGAAGGCGACTACGAAGCCGGACGCGCACTCGTTGAGAAATATGCCGTAAAAGTCGACCCCCAACTCCATCAAGAAGTCCTCGACCGCTACGCCACCCTCGACATTGCCCCCTATCGCGGATTTGTCAACCCCGTCTATACCCTGGTGACCGACGCTGACGGCAACCCCGTCGACGTAACCATCAGCTACAACGAAGACTACGTTCCCCAAATGCTCCGCTACTCCGCCACCTACTCCCCCCTCACCAAATAATCTCCACGTTCCTCAACATACAATATATCAAAACTAAAAAGTGCGAAACTCAATTACGAGTTCCGCACTTTTTTTTGACCACTTAGCCTTATTAGCCCTATTGGGCCTATTGGGCTTATTAGGCCTATTGGGCTTATTAGGCTTATTGCCCCCATTATCCCCCATCGGCCCTATCCCTCTTCACTTTTCATCTTTTTTTTATCAAAGGGGATATTTTGAGATTTTTCCATATTCTGCCAGTCGTAAATTTGCAGCATAATAACTTATTTAAAAACTCAAATTTATGACTCACAACAAAATCTATCCCCCGCAAACCCTCGCCGACATCAAAAATGATTTCATCGGGCGAGCTCCCTCTGATTCTATCGACTCATTTAACTGCGTTCTCGCTGATAACAATTGCGCCGATTTATCTCGATATGTCAAAAAGGATAAACCTCTCCGAGTAATTCTCGTAGAAACCGATGATTGCAATCTTCGCCACCGCAGCATTGTCGATAGCCTCAATACATTAAAATCAATCAATGATAACGAAACAATCGTTGTTGACTGTGACGATTTTTCGGCTTGGAAAGCAGCCGGTGGCAGTATCTACTGCACGGCAGCTGAAGACCTCTACACCGCTCCCCGCCGATTTAAAAATGTGGTCTTGCTCAATGCCGAGCATTATTTCGGCCGATATATTCTCCGCGAATTAATCAGCAAACTTATCGACCCCGACGAGGCCAACATAATCATTCACACTAACTGCCACAACTACCTCCCTGTCTGCGAGCCCGTGTCGACGCAATCATCTGACCATCGGTCTACCGCCCGGGAAAATCAAATTCCCCCCTGCGAGCGGGGCGTCAGCGCAACTAAAAAACAGGGTAATCAATCGACAACACTTGAAACTCAGTGCGTCGGTTTATCTGGTCGGCCGCCTCTTGGTCTTCCGGCGAAAGCCCTTCGATATATTCCGGCGTCAGCACGGTCCCCTCCTCAAATTGAGGATACTCGCGTGAGAGCTTCTTGGTAATCGTTTTCGGTCGCGACTTGCCGTAGCCTATGTGTTGTAAGCGGTCCGGCGCTATCCCTACGGCTATCAGATAATCGATAACCGACTTGGCACGTCGCTCCGAAAGCCCCAGGTTATACTCCTCCGAGCCTTTGCGGTCAGTGTGTGCCGCCATTTCAATGGTAACGTTAGGATTTTCGCGCATTATCTGTGCCATCTCGTCGAGTGCCGTTTTCGATTCAGGCCGCAATGTGGCTTTGTCAAAGTCGTAGAAGATGTTGTCCACTACCACCGGCTTGGTCGTTGAGGCCAAAATGAAATCGATGGTGTATTCGGCATCCTCTTCAGCCGAATCCGAAGTGAATTGCTGGCGCGCGTTGAGATATCCTTTTGCTCCGGCCATCATCACGTAGTCAACCCCGCGATTGAGCGGGAAACGGAATGAACCGTCGCTCTTGGCCACCTCTTTCTGATTTGACCCGTCATTACCTACAATGCGGATAACGGCGTTGGCCACCGGCTCTTCATCTTTGTCGAGCACCCATCCGGATAGCCATATCTGCAAGTCGGGCAGGTCAAATGAAAATATGTGGTCGTAGCCGCGTCCGTCATCGCGATTTGATGAGAAATAGCCATGCTCTCCCTCGCCGAATGTGATGCCGAAATCGTCAGCTGCCGAGTTTATGGGGCGCCCCATATTCTCGACTTTCCAGCCTCCTGATTTCTGCAATCGTGCGGCAAAGAGGTCAAGGCCGCCGTAGCCGGGATGGCCGTTTGAAGCGAAATATATCAGCGAGTCGGTGCGCACGTATGGAAACATTTCATCGCCCGCCGTGTTGATAAACGGGCCTAAATTCTCAAGCGAGCCGGCGCGCTCCTTAAGGTTGATGCGCCATATATCCTTCCCCCCTGAGCCGCCGGGCATATCGCTCGTGAAATAGAGATATGTGCCCGAGGGGCTGACTGCCGGATGGCCGTAGGCCGACAGTGTATCGGCTGTGATTTCCAGTTTCACCGGTGCGCTCCATTTGGCATCGGCGCGCTGCGAGGTGTAGATTTCAACCGAGGTAGCCGAATTGGGTTCGCGGCGTGCTTTGGTCAGATACATAGTCGAGCCGTCGGGCGAAAACGAAACTATCCCCTCGTCAACCTTCGAGTTCAATTCCCCCTCTACCGGTTCAGGCTTGGTCCAGGCGCCCTTCTCGTTTTTGCGAGCCATCCAAACGTCGCCGTTCTTCATTCCCGTGATTTCACTTTTGTGGTCGCCGGTCACCTTCTCATTGGTCGTCGTGAAGTAGAGCACATCGGTGTCGCCCGGTGGAAACATCGGGGCATAATCCGCACGGCGCGAGTTGAGCAGTCGGGCATTCTTGACCACATAACGTGTGCGATTATCCTTGTTGGCCAATGCCATAGTTGCTCCGGCCAACCCGTTTGTGGCCTCGGGCGAGTCAGGCTTCACTTTCAGAAACTCTGAATACGATTTCTGCGCCTGGGCATATTTTCCCTCGGCATGTTGCATCTGTGCAAGGTGGAGCAGAGCCGTAGAGTCAGGATATTCATATCTGATTGCATTTTGATATGCAGCCGACGCGCGAGCTGCCATATTCAATTTTCTGTAACACTCACCCATCATAAAAGCTATCTGGCCGCGAAGAGGACGCTCCTCGCGCTTGGTCAGCTTGTTATACAGCTTGCGATATGTGACCGACGCATCGTAATATTCGCCTCGTTCATATTGCTCATTGGCAACCGATAGTTTCGGAGCTTTACACCCCGGCAGCATTATCGTCATTGCCAACAGTGTTATCGTGTATATGATGAATTTCTTCATTGACTCTATCTGATTTCAATATGGTTTACTCTCTTTAAACGCACAACTCGGCGCAAAAATTGTTAATCCGCCTATCTATTATAAACTTTTTTTATTAACTTTGCTATGCAGGTTGCACAATCTGTATCACCCAAGCATATTCCAACACAACATAACTAACTGATGAAAAAAATATTATTTGCCTCAGCCATGGCCATGGCCGCTATATGCGCCTGTGCCGCCGACTCTGACAATGCCCTTTGGCTCAGAAATGCCCGTATCTCACCCGACGGTTCCAAAATCGCGTTCAACTACAAGGGCGACATCTGGACCGTGCCCGCCAACGGTGGCCAAGCCACTCGGTTAACTTCCCAAACATCCTACGAAACAACCCCCGTTTGGAGTCCCGACGGCAAAAAGATCGCTTTTGCCAGCGACCGTCACGGCAACTTCGACATCTTCATCGTCGACGCTAACGGAGGCCCCGCTACCCGCCTTACATCCAATTCAGCCAGGGAACTCCCCGAAGCTTTCTCACCCGACGGTAAAAAAATCTACTTCTCCGCTGCCATTCAAGCTCCGGCCCAAAGCGCCATGTTCCCCTCCGGCCGCATGACTCAGCTCTATACCGTCGACGTTAACGGTGGCGCGCCCGTGCAGGTTATAGGCACTCCCGCCCAGAAAATTTCTTTCTTACCCGATGGAAAATCCTTTGTTTATCAGGATTATAAAGGTATGGAAAATGAGTGGCGCAAACACCACACATCTTCAGTCACCCGCGACCTCTGGCGCTACGATGCCGCAACCGGCAAACACACCAATCTGACTGACCGTCCCGGCGAAGACCGCGACCCGATTGTCAGTGCCGACGGCCGAACTCTCTACTTCCTCGCCGAGCGCGATGGCAAGTCGTTCAACGTCTACTCTGCCCCCATCGACAACCCCTCGCAGGTAACCGCTCTCACCAACTTCTCCACCCATCCCGTCCGTTTCCTCTCGCGCAGCAACGACGGCACTCTCGCCTTTACCTACAACGGCGAAATCTACACCCTCAACCCCGCTGCCGATAAAAAAGCCCGCAAAATCAATGTTAACGCCGTCATCGACGATGCCGAGCCTATGAAGCGAATCAATGCATCGGCTGCCAACGGCTTAATCTCCCCCGACGGCAAAGAGGTTGTGTTTGAAAATCGCGGCAATCTGTTTGTTACCTCGGTTGAGCACTCCTCTACCAAGCAAATCACCGACACTCCGGCCATCGAAGGCGAAGCCTCATGGAATCCCGACGGCCGCGAAATCGTGTTTACATCTATGCGCGACGGTCACTTCAATATCTACCGCGCGAAAATTCGACGCGACGACGACCTCAACTTCTCATCTGCAACCCTCATCGATGAACAACCCGTTATCGCCGCTGACAAAACCGAGCGTACATATCCCAAATTCTCTCCCGACGGCAAAAAAATCGCCTTCATCCAAGACCGCAACAAGCTGATGGTCTATGACACCGAAACCAAAAAGACCACTCAAATAACCGACGGCTCTACCTATGCCTACCGCAACGGCGCCTTGAATATAACTGGGCCCCGGATTCTCACTGGCT
>CAMWUH010000069.1 GCA_947177325.1 uncultured Bacteroidales bacterium | reverse complement strand
CTTTATAAGAATTGTTGCCGACTTTGACAATATACAATCCGGCACGGAGGTTGCTGATAGAGGTGTTGCCGGTTGATGTAACGACGGCTTTACCCATCATGCGTCCGTCGGCATTATAAGCCGAGCAAGCTGTGCCTGCAGGCGCTGCGATATGGATTGCACCTTCGCCGGCCACAACTGCTACGCTGTCGTTATCGATTGAAACGTTTTCAACGCCCACCTGGTCAATATCCATGAAGTTGGTGTAGAGATAGAGAGCGGGAAAGTTGGCGTTGGTCATAACGCATATAACGTTCTGGAATTTTTCGAGGAATGTTGTAACGCCACCGTCAATAGTGTATTCCTCATCTTCGATAAGCTCTTCACCGTAGAGTTGATTTTCATCGTCGAAATAGGGAGTGCCGATAAACCAGCGGTATTGAGTCTCGATGTCGTTAACCATTTTCTGACTGCTGAGGTCAACCACACCGTCAACGGGTTCTACATTAACGGGAGCTTGATTAGCGTAGGTGTATTCGGTGTAGTTGGGAGAATTGGCGGGGAGAGTGGTGAATGTGAAATAGTTTTTCGAGATGTCGATATATTTCAGTGCCGACAATTTGCTCAGGTCAAGCTGAGAGAATTTATTTTCGCTCAGGTACAGTTGACGCATTTGAGGCAACTTGCTCAAGTCGATATTTTCGAGATTGTTGTTGGAAGCCACGAGTTCCCACATTTTGGGGTTATCGAGTTTGATATCTTCGAGCACGTTGTTGTTGAGATACAGAACTTGCAATTCTTTGAAAGGAGTGGCATCAAACGATTTCAAATTATTGTCGTTGAGACCAATCATTCTCAGCTTGGGATATTGGGTCAGGTCGATATCTTCGATAGCCGCACCATCGATACGTATTTCGTAGATAGCGGAAGATTCGGGAAGCTTGATTTTGTCGGCAGGGAGTTTGGAGCCTACAGAACCGAAGCTGATGAGGTTTGTCATTCCCGATACATCGAGGCTGCCGAGTGGACCGGCAGCGATAGAGAGCACTGTGAGGTCGTCATCCTCGGTGTAGCAGTAAGCGCTTGCTTTAGCATTGGCGTAGACGTCCATATTGTAGACAGTATATTTCTCCGAATCGACGATATACTCAACGAGGTCGTCGCCTGTGCCGTGCCAGTCGATGTAGATAACAGTGTTGGGCTCTTTCGCAGTCATGACAATGCGTCCTATACCATCTGCGAGGGTGGTAAGAGAGAACATTTCTTTGTCAGGGATAGGAGCGGTCTGGACATTAGTGGTGCGATAAATGTTTTCGCCCTCGAAGTCGGGATAAAGCGGGTGGGTGAATTGGCAGTAAACGAGGCCGAGGTCTGATTTGACGAATTTAAAACGACCTTCAACGCCCGCTACGATATCCTCGTCTGAAACGAGTTCGTTTGTTTCAGCCATATACCATTTATATTGTGTAGTCTGGCCGTCAACGTCGAGCCATTGCGAGCTGAGGTTGGCGGTAGGTGCCATTTTGGGAAGCTGGAACTCGTGCTGCGGAGCGTAGATATATGATTTGAATTCGCCGGGACGGGGGAGATTGGGGATTGCAAACAAGTTGCCTGAGATATTCAGGTTTTCAACTACGTTATATTCATAGAATGAAAGTACGCTAAGTTCGTTGTTTGCCGCATTGAGGTCAATAAGTCCCATTGCGTGAGTGAGGTCGATTTTAGAAATCTGATTGTCAGAAACGTCAAGACTGACGAGATTATCGATATTTGTCAGATTAATCTCGGTCAACTCGTTGCTGCTGAGGTTGAGCGTGCGCAGATAGCGGTTGTCGTGAACCTGGAAGAAGCCGATTGAGTTGTTGGCAGCCGAAACATAGCGCAGGTTGATTTTAAAGTTGCTCGCGTTAGGTGATGACAAATCGAGAGTTGTCAGTCTGTTGTTGTCGAGGTTGATGTCGTAGAGACAGCGGTTGTAGGTAGTGCCCAACTGCATGAGTTCGCAGCCGTCGAGATTGAGGAAGCGGAGCGAGTGGGCATCATCGAGATTGATGGAGCGGAGCTGTATGCCTTTGAGTGAGAGGGCGGTGAAGTCTTCTCCTTCGGGTATGTAGACGCTGATAGTGCCGCTGCCTTTCACTCCACCGGTAACATTAGCAGTTTCGGGCAATACATCGGTTGTGGTAGTCAATTCAACAAGCTTGCCGTCGCCGAAGTCCACAGTGAAATGTTTGGGATTTTCGGCTGTTGCGCCGGCCATACCGATGCTCATATTCAGAGTTGCGACATTTGCTTTGACGCGGAACTGGAGCACGCGGCTGTCCTTACCGAAGTCATTTTCGTTTTTGACGATGAAGTTGCCGGTATAAAGGTCGTAATCGGGGAACAATGTATTGTGGAATGTGATGTTTACCGAGTCGGGAGTGGCTTTGAGCAGAGTTATTTTACCATCGGTAAATGTATAATACTCATCGGCGGCCAGTTCGGTAGTGATGGTATTGCCATCGGCATCAATTTCTGAATAAGCCATCATCATGTTGGTTTCGCCACCTTCGCGGAGCACCTTGTCGCTGAAATCAAGCACGGTACCTTCTGCGTATGAGCGTTCCATCGCTATGTTTCGCTGTTGATAATAGTATTCGTGGAAGTTGAAGCGGGGGAGGGGAAGGGTGGCGAAAGTCATCAGGTTCTTGGCAATATCCACGTTGTAAAGACTCTGGTTATTGTCAAGATTTAATTCAGTGAAATTGTTATAGGCGGCGCTGATGTCAGTCAGTTTGGGGTTGTTGCTGACGTCGAGTTTGCTCATATAGTTATAGCCTACAAACAGACGTTGCAGCTCGGTGTTTTTACTGATGTCAATGCTGGAGAGGCGATATTCGTTGTTGACCGAACCCGAATGAGAGCAATAAAACTCGGTAAGGAATTTATTGTTGCTCAAGTCAATGCTCTGCACTTTAGTATCAGAGATATTCAGAATAAGCAGTTTCTCGTTTTTGGTAACGTCGAGTTCCGAAACGTTTGTTACATCGATACTCAGGCGGAGAAGGTTGGGACAGCCTGTGACATCGCAGTTGGTCAACTCATAGCAGGAAAAGGCTTCCAGAGAAAGGAGGTTGGGGTAATCGCTGGGGTTGAACGATTGGTCGATATGATCGATGACTGCAATCGACAGAATTGCCAGATCGGGCTTGTTGGGCCCGATGATAACTGGTTTCACGTCGAAGGGATTGTCACTGATGTCGAGCGATTGCAGTTTGGTCATGCCACTGAGGTCGAGCTCGCCTATAAGGTTGTGGCTCAGATTCAGCACCTGAAGCTCAGTCAGCGCTGATATGTCAAGCTCGGTGATATATACACCTTCGAGGTCGAGGTAGTCGATTAGTGAAGCGTCGCCATAGACTTTGACGATGCCTGTCGGACCGATTGAACCTGATACATTGGTCGCTTTGATTGAGCTGCTTTCGCTATCGAAAGTAGCTTGGTCGATTTCGACTTCAACCGGACCTGCCCCGTAGTCAACGTCGATGTAGGTTTGTTCAGTGGCACCGATGCGGAAGCTGAAAGCGTTGGCGCTACCGACATTGTCATAGATGCTTGACTTGAAGGTGATGATTGGTTTCTCCTCTGTTTGAGCCGAAACCGTAGCCATGCCCCCGACCAATAAGGCCGAAAGCATGAGCATCAGTTTGGTTTTAATCTTCATGAGATTGAGTTAATTTAATTATATTGTGATTTTGATTGACTGTGAGTCGTTGACGCGCACAATGTACAGGCCGGAACCGATTGAGTCGAGATTGATAACGGCTGTGTCGGCTGCTTCTTTTACTGTTGCAACCAGGCGGCCGGTGAGGTCGTAGAGATCGGCCTTGATTGATTTAACGCCGGGGAGCGACACTTCGAGGTTGTGGCTGTCGAGGTAGCGTGCCATCAGTTTCACTTCAGTGTCGTCTGCTGATATTTTGTCGACGCTGACCAGGCGGAGTGCTTCCTGAATACCGGCGTAGGCGTCAAATTTGCCTGCACCCCATTTCACCGGGTTGCCCGCTTTGACATCGTCGTCGACGCGCGAAGTTTTCTTGATGATGTTATGAATGTCGTCGTTGGTCAGGTTGGGGTTGGCTTCATACCAGAGACATAAAGCGCCTGACACAAGGGGAGCCGACATTGAGGTGCCCACGCATTGATGCCATGAGTAGCGGCGACCATCCTGCTCCAGGGTGCCTTGAATGGCGTTATCTTTCACGTTGTTATCCTGGATATAATATTCGTTGCTTGATGAGATGACGGTGGCGCCGGGTGCGCAGACGTGGGGCAGCTGACGGCCGTCAATCAGTGTGCCGTAAGATGAGAATGAGCTGACGCCGGTGTTATCAAACTGTTCGTACATATAGATTTTGCCATCAACTGAAGTCCAGTAGTCGCGGCAATTGTATGAACCTACAGCTACGGCTGTTTTGGCAGTAGCGATGTCGTTGATGGTGCCGTCGGTGTCGCCACCTACATAGCCTGCATCAGCCAAGTCTTGGTCGTCGAGCACGAAATATTCGCCTGTGGCAAACACGTCGACACGTTGACCCGGTTTGCCTTTAACGTACAATCCGGCAACATATTGGTCGTTGTTGGTGTCGGTGTCGTAAAGGAAGATGTCGATAACCGAGTAGAATCGGCCTGACTCTGTATTGTCAATCATGCCGCCAACGCCTACATAGCCATTGAAGTAACGTGCCAATTGATTGTTGAGTTGGTCAGTGTTTGAGTCAACGATGTAACCGCTGTCAGTAACGTAATAGAGCGCTGCACCGTATTCGTTTGTAGCGGCCTCTTCGATAGGCAGAGCTACGCGGATAGCTTCTCTGCCACGTTTTTTGTTGACAATTACGGCTTGAACTTCTTCAAAGGGTTCAGCGGTGTCGCTATAGATGTAGACGCCGCCCAACAGGGGATTGCGCATCACATTGCCGGCTGTATCATGGAAATAATCGGGGTAGAGCGATTTGAAGCCTATTTTCAGCTCGTCGTCTGTGTCGGTAAATGTTTTGTGGGCGGCTATGGGAAGGTCACCTTCGTTACCGGCTGAAATAACCACTGTTACGGGAACGAGCACTTCGCCTGCTGCAATTTCTTCTTCATCCAATTCATAGTTGACTATTTCGTCAATGAATTGGCAAAGCATTGATGAGCCGTCGTGCGGTCCAATGTTTGAACCTAACGAGAGATTGATGACCAGGGGATGGATTTCGCCGGTTGAGTGGGCCACGTAGTTAGCGTAATTAACGAGGTCAGCGATGCCAAGAGCCATTAGCATATCTGTTTCTGCGCCGCAAGCTACGTTCAGACCTGCATCGTAGGCTACGCCATACCACGGGTTGTCAATTTCGCTCACCTGGGGAATGGCATATCGCGGGTCGTCAGGGTCCTGAACCAATTGCCCGGCAGTGATTTTCCCGCGATAGCCGCCGGCCATGATGCCGAGGGTGTGGGTGCCGTGGAAAGTGGTTGAATTTTCTGTGTCGATTTGAGGTATATAGTCAGCGCCGTAATTCTCTTGGTTGTAACCGTTAGCGTTTTGTCGGAAGTAGCAGAAGTTTTCGATGCGTGAAGTGCCGTCGGCGTTTTTGAAGTTGACGTGATTGGGGTCGAAACCACCGTCGACTATGCCGGCCAAAACTCCCTTGCCGGTGTAGGGTTGGGGCAGGTCTTTGCCTTGGTGAATGGGGTCGATGTTAGATAGAGCGCGGGCGCGGTCAAGTTTTTGGTTGACTCTTTGCTCCATTTTGATTGATGCAACTGCACGCGAGCTGTCAAGAACCTGAATAGCATCAGATGTGGCGCTGGCGAGCACAGTGTTGCCTGCCTGCATTTTTATTTCAAGACCTTCGATATTTTCAATCTCGGCCTGGGTGTGACCGGGGGTGAGTTTTATCCAGACGCCAAAAGTTTCGGCGTTGGTTTCATTGTTTTTTTGAGAGAGTATTGCTGCCTGGGGTGAAGATTTCTCAAGCGAGTGTTGGGCTGCTCGCATAGTGGCGCGTCCGGCCATGTCGAGCTTCATCTGCGCAAATGCGCCTGATGCACAACCAATAGCTAATGCAGCTAATAATAATTGTTTTTTCATTAATTTATATAAGATTTGTTATGATTTATAATTGGTGAGAGGAGGGCTCTTAATGCAACGATTGCATCTGACGGCGCGTGGCCGCAGATGCAATGTTGATTAGGGAATTATGGTTGCAAGCGGATTATTTGAGCACCACTTTTTTGCCGTTGACGATGTAGAGGCCTGCGGGGAGGCGAGAAGCGTCAGAAGCGTTTTCAAGCACTTTGATACCTTGGAGGTTGTAGACAGCGCCGTTGACTTCTTCTGTGCCGAAGATTGAGTCCACACCGGTGGGATCGTCTTCTTTCTCTACCTTGATTGACATTTCTTCAGTTACAGGCACGATTACCTGGCCTTTTTCGTTGGCTGCGACTACTTGGTCGCCTACGGTCACCTTGAAGGGTACTGCTTTAGCGGTTTCGCCTTCAGCAAGGGGTTTGGCCGCGGGGGCTGCTTCTTCCTTTTCGGTGATTACGATGTGAGAACCGTGGTGGATGTTGAAGTCGCCGCTCACGGGTGTAACGTAGTCTGCGTGAACGTTAACGTTGGCATCTTCAGCAACGCTGAGCGAAACGTAGTGTTCTTCAGGCTCGTTTTCCTGGAAGATCTTGATTACAGAGCCGTTGGCAACTTCTTCGTTCTGAGCGTACAAACCGTAGTTACCGGTGATGAGTTCGCCGTTAAGATATACAAAGGTCGAGTAGCTGTAATCAGCACCATAGATATTCAAGCGGAAAGGAATATCGCTTTCATTGAAGTTAATGAAGTTGTAACCCTGCTGCAGGCTTATTGACTGATTGAGGCTTGAGTTGGGGTTGAGGATAATCTGTGAGTTATTCCAGTTTCGCTCTTCGAGGTAGACAACCATCTGCTGGTCGCGTACAAACTCATTTACTACAATGTCAATATGATATTTGCCATCTTCCTGAGCTTTAAGCTCCTTGAGATTGATTGAGGATGAGTTGCTTGAGTAATCACCACAAGTTACTGATTTAACGAAATATCCGCTTGCGGGGTAGAGGTAGATGCTATAGTTGGAAGGAGCTAA
Source organism: uncultured Bacteroidales bacterium (assembly GCA_947177325.1). Lineage (GTDB taxonomy): Bacteria > Bacteroidota > Bacteroidia > Bacteroidales > Muribaculaceae > JAGBWK01. The sequence goes on along the minus strand of CAMWUH010000069.1, from coordinate 1,897 downwards.
TTCAAATTCAGTGGTTACTCCGGTCAAGGATAAAGCTGAACCTGCACGGAGAGAAAGTTTTTCCCAGTTTTCGCAAGTTATTACCACATTGTAAGCTTCGAGTTTGGTTGCGTCAATTTCAAGAGTAAACTTGTCACCCTCGGGCACGGTTGCATTATAATAGTATGAACCATAATTGGGCTGGAGCTCAGTGCCGTTGATTTTAATGGAGTTGATAGTGTAGTTCTGAGAGTTGAAGCTGATGCTGATGGGAGCTCCGACGGGAACGGTGTAGCCTTCGGCTGACCAAACATCTTTAGTCACCTCGGCATTGTTGACACGAATAGAAGAGATAATATCGATGATCGACTCGTCAGAAAGAACTAATTCAAAGGGGATTTGAGCCATTTCCTCTGCATAAATGTCGATTTCGTATTTCCCGTCTACCGGGGTAAGAGAGTTGAGGCTGAAGTTAACGCCAATGTTAGTCTCGCCGTATAATACTTCAACGATGCGGTAGTCATCTTTTGCTGTGATTTGGAAGTTGGTGCGCGATGCGGGGATTTCAATTTCAGTTGTAGTACCTGTGAGTTCAACGTCGATATAGTTGGCTTTCACGGTTACATGCTCCCAATTGAGGCAGTTGAATACAAATGTGTTCATTTCGCCGGGAGTGGCATCAATTTCAATAGTTACACCTTCGGGGTCGCTTACAAGGCCGCTGATGTAGTAAATGCTTGATGCTGCTACACCGTTGACTTTGATAGATTTGATCGTATAGTCCTGATAGTTGAAAGATATATTATAGTTAGAGCCGAGTGCAACTTTGAAGTCATCTGCTGACCACTGTGATTTTGATACGGAAGAGTTGTCGATGTTAACAGAGTTAACTACTCCGTCAGTCTTGTCGTTGACGAAAACGAATTTGAAGGGAACATCCATTTCGGGATAGTCGGTGTCGACAACGATCTGGTCGCCCTCCTTAAGATCATTAATGATCCAAACCTTTTGATTGTCGGAGTTGGTTGTGTGTGTAGCCTTGACGCCGTTGACGGTGACGCTGTAAAGATCTTTCTGAGAATTGTAATGTTTCAGAGTGAGGGGGAGGTCATAATCGGGTGAGAACTTGAAATCAGCCAATTCCTCTGCTGAGATTTCAATGTTGCCGTTGCGGTAGGCGCGAAGCACTGAGGGAGTGCCCTTAACTTCAAAACTTGCGGGGGTAGTGCGATAATCAGCGAAGCTGAGGGTGGAGATGACAAATGTCTGCGAGGTAGTGTATGTGCCGCTGTAGATTGAGTGGTAAGATGAAGATTCAAGAGGCAGAGTCTCATCGCCAACTGTAACCGATTCAATGGCGTAGCCGGTTCGGGCGTTGATATTATATCGGGTATTAGCGCCGGGGGTAACAACCCATTGGCCGTCGACCGAGTTATATTCTCCTCCGTTGAAAGAGTAGTCATTTGTACTGATTGATACAGCCTTGGGGTCGGCAACGAAAGTAAATTTCTTCATTGCCACCGAATTTGCTTGTACTTCTATAACGGCGTCTTCTTCTACATCAGCGTATGCAAGCTGGAACTGCTTTACCTTTCCGGCATTCTGACTGGTGCCGTTGATAACAACGTCAGCGATTTCATAGCCGGTGTTAGGAGTGAGAACCATGTCTGTTCCTTCGGCCCATTCGATTGTGGCTTCTTCAGTCGGAAGGTTACCCCATGCGGTTCCACCGACAAATGCCAGGTAGATAGCATTGTCAAGGTTGGATTTAACCTTGACCTGTTTTGCCGATACGTTCATCGAGAGCATTGCCACGATTGCCATAACGACAAGTGTGTAAAATTTTTTCATACTTGAAATGTTAATAAATGATGTTTGGATTTTGATTATTGTCTTTGTTGGATGTGAAATTGTCTTT
>CAMWUH010000068.1 GCA_947177325.1 uncultured Bacteroidales bacterium | reverse complement strand
GAAGTGGCAAACCGCGTAACGCTCTGCGCCCTTCCCCAAGCCATCTACGACGCTTATCAAAAAGTGCTGCCGAAGCGCAAGCCAAAATTCCTCGTAGATGATCTTGTGGAAGAAATTGTTGCCACCGATGAAATCGCTTTGCAAGACAAAGAACACGAAGCCGCCGAAACTCAAGCAACACTTGACTTCGGCACTGACGATACAGAGAAAGGAGGCGACGAATGAAACAAATACGCTATCAACAGAAAGCCGTCGATGAATTGGTAAACAAAACCATCGACTTACTCGGTTTGCGTGGCAGCCGCCACACCCTCGTTTTCAAGTCGCCCACTGGCTCCGGCAAGACCGTTATGGCATCGGAAATGCTTATGCGGCTCAATCAGGAACTCTCCGAGCGTCCCGATGCACCGTTCACTGAAGTAGCCTATATTTGGATTGCTCCAAACAAACTGCATGAGCAGAGCTACTTCAAGATGAAGAATTATTTTACCGAGAATTGCGCTCTGCGTCCTGTCATATACGATGAACTCGACCACTCCGCCGACGGCTATATCAAGCCGGGCGAGATTCTCTTTGTGAACTGGGAGAGTATCAACAAAGATAAGAATTTGATGGTACGCGATACCGAAAACTCGGCTTCGCTATATGATATTACTCGCCGCACACAAGACGATAACGGCATACCTATCGTGCTTGTGATCGACGAGGAACACATGTTTGGCGGTAAGAACGCCAAAAAGTCTGAAAAGGTGCTCGCCACTATTCAGCCCAAGGTTGAAATACGCGTGTCGGCTACTCCGCAGACCAACGGCGAGCAGCAAGTAAACGTGCCGCGAGAAAAGGTTATTGAAGAAGAAATGATTAAGGAGAATATCGTCCTTAATCCGGCTCTCGACTTTAAAGACCCTCACGGCTCACTCAATCGGCACCTGATTTGGCTCGCTATGCAAAAGCGCGATGAACTCGCAAAAGCCTATAAGGATCTTGGCGTTGACATCAATCCGCTTTTGCTTATTCAGTTACCAAACGACACAAGTGAAACCCTCACCGCTGACGAAACGAAAGTTAAGGACGAGATTATAGCAACGCTCGATGCCTTCCGGGTGAACACCGCTAATGGCAAACTCGCTATTTGGCTGTCGGGAGAAAAGACCGACAACCTCGATATGATAGACCGACCCAACGACCCGACCGAGGTACTGCTTTTCAAACAGGCTATCGCTCTCGGTTGGGATTGTCCTCGCGCAGCCGTTCTTCTCATCTTCCGAAAGATTGAGAGTTTCCAATTCTCGGCTCAGACTGTCGGGCGTATTCTACGAATGCCGGAGCAAAAATACTATACCGACCAACGCCTGAATCAAGGTTACGTTTACACTAACCTTTCTAAAGATATAATCGAAATCGTCAAGGAAGATATGGATTATCTCGCTTCTAATATAATGACTAAACGTCGGGAGGGTATCAATAACATCGTGCTTGACTCTGAGTATAGTGAGCGACTTTCAACCGACCGCAACCGCCTCGGCACGGACTTTAAGAAAATTCTTAAAGACACGTTTATCTCCGAGTGGGGATTAGAGAACGGTCAGTTATCGCTCTTTACTGAGGATATGCTTTTCGGTGATGTGGATTCTTCGTACGAAGATGTAGATATAACAAGCGAAACATACCGAAACCGTCAGGTCGCTATCAATCAGCATTGTATAAATTTCGATGTCAAGAACGTAAGTACTGACATCGTAAAAGACCTCGATATGACCGGCGAGGTCGGGATTAGAATCGTCGAGAGTAAAGCAACGTACGTCAACAATGTTGCAGACCTCACGGCTATGTATCTTGCTTTCTGTAAGCGTCTGCTCGGTAATGACTTCGAGCAACGCAGCGTTAAAACTCTTGGAGGTGCCCTCAAAGAAGTTATGAAAGAGCTCTTTGATGTGTCCGAGTATAATGCAATGAAGATGATTCTATCAAATGATAATGAGCATCGCAACAAGCAAAAGTTTGAAAGAGTTATTGCTAAGTCTATTCAAAAATATATAGAATTACTACGCCAGCGTCAGGCGGTTGCGAAACTCCGTGCTTTTAAGCATTACGACTGGGTAATTCCATTTGAACGTGCTTATACCTTAGAAAATCATACAGAGCGTTCTGATATTAAGTATCACGCATTGCTCCCATTTATGGAGTATAGTGGACCTAATGCTTCCGCTCCCGAACATGACTTTGCGGATTTCCTTGATAAAAACAGTAACGCGATTGACTGGTGGTACAAAAACGGAGACAAAGGCAAGGCACATTATGCAATAGGCTACACAGATTCTTTAGGCGAAAAAGCCCTTTTCTACGTTGATTTCATTATCCGTATGAAAAATGGAGATGTTTTCCTTTTTGACACCAAAACTGAAAATAGCGATTCTGAAGCCCCGCGTAAGCACAATGCCTTATTGAGATATCTTCAACTCCCCGAAAATAAAGCAAAACGACTGCACGGTGGCATTATTATAAAAGATGATTTCGGCAACTGGGTTTATTCGCCAGAACCTCTGGACCTTATACTTGGCACATCTGATACATCTGACTGGCGTATTTTCGACCCTCAACAATATATCTAACCTATGGCAAAAAGATTAGACCAAAAATTCGTTCACTACGGCATACGCCGCGACGACCTCTCTATGTTTGAGGCTTTTTTGCCAAAAACCGTACAAAACTATTACAAATGTCAAAAATGGTATAGGAAAGAGTTGTATATGTGGAGGGAATGTTGTAACTTTGCAGTCGCTTTTTGGCATCCCGTGTGATGGGAAATTAAGGAGCACTTAATTTTGAGTAACACAACTAATTAAACAAACAAAATGGAAATTTTTAAATTGAAAGCTGAGCCTCGTACCGACCTCGGCAAAAAAGCAGCCAAAACCCTTCGCTCAGAAGGTAAAATCCCCGTAGTGCTTAACGGTGGCGAAATCGTTGAGCTCCCCTACAACAAAACTCTCGCTCCCGGCGAAAAACTCGTTGAAATCGAAAACGGTAAAGGTATGATTACCACTGACCTCGTTGTTACTAACGAAGCTGTGCGTAAACTCGTTTACACTCCTGATATCTTCGCTGTTGAAATGGACTTCAATGGTGGCAAAAAAATGGCTATCCTCAAAGAAATCCAATTCCACCCCGTTAAAGACAACATTCTCCACATGGACTTCCTCGAAGTTAACGACAAGAAACCTGTTATCGTTGAAGTTCCCGTTAAGCTCGAAGGCCACGCTGAAGGTGTTAAAGCCGGTGGTAAACTCACTTTGTCAATGAAAAAACTCAAAGTGCGCGCTATCTACTCAGCTATCCCCGAACGTCTTATCATCAATGTTGACAACCTCGGTCTCGGCAAAACTCTCCAAGTTGGTGAGTTAAGCTTCGATGGTCTTGAACTCGTTAACGCTAAAAACGCTGTTGTTTGCGCCGTTCAATTGACACGTGCCGCTCGTGGTGCCGCTGCCGCTGCTGCCGCCGCTAAAAAATAATCATTGAAAAATGAAATACCTCATTGTTGGGTTGGGCAATATCGGGCCTGAATATGAGGCCACCCGTCACAACATTGGTTTTAAAGTGTTGGATGCCTTAGCTGAGGCGTCCAACATTTCTTTTAAAACCGAACGCTATGGCGACATAGCCCAATGTCGCTTAAAGAACAAACAAATGATTTTGCTCAAACCCTCTACATTCATGAATCTCAGCGGCAATGCCGTCAGATATTGGAAGGATAAAGAGAAAATCGAACTTGAGAATATTCTTGTCGTAGTCGATGACCTGGCTCTCCCCTTCGGAGCCATTCGACTCAAGCCATCAGGCTCTGATGCCGGCCACAACGGGTTAAAAAACATTGCTGCCATGCTCGGCACTCAGGCTTATGCTCGCTTGCGCTTCGGCATTGGCAACGACTTTCCGCGTGGTTGCCAAGTTGGTTATGTGCTCGGCAGCTTCACTCTCAATGAGCGCCAAAAACTGCCTGTCAGGATTGACGTAGCTGTCGACGCTATCAAGGAATTCGTGCTTGCCGGCTTGCAAAAAGCTATGTGCGATTTCAACAATAAATAACCGTCTAATCCCAATTATCTCTCCGTAATATGCCAAAATCAGAAGAACGTGTCGATAAGTGGCTTTGGGCCATGCGCATTTTCAAAACGCGCACCATTGCTACCGATGCTTGCAAAAAGGGGCGTGTCACAGTTGGTGAGGCTCCGGGTGTAGTAGTGAAGCCGTCGCGCCTGATAAAGGTCGGCGATAAAATCCATGTGCGCAAACCTCCGGTCACATATTCATTTGAGGTTAAAGCGCTGACCGAAAACCGGCTTGGCGCGAAACTCGTGCCCGATTATTTGATTAACATAACTCCGAAGTCGCAATATGATTTGCTCGACGTTGTGAAAATCAGCGGATTTGTCGACCGTCGAAAAGGTCTCGGTCGCCCCACCAAGCGTGAGGGCCGAGAGCTTCAGCGCTTTGCCGAGGAGATGGGCGACAACTCATTTGAATTCGGCTTTGATGAATTTGACTTCGACGACGATTTTCTCGACGACGATTTTGATATCGAGAATAACTAATCCTCTTTTCTCTTCCCCACAAAAAAAGAAAGCGTCAATTATGTGATCGCTTTCTTTTTTTATTGCTTATCAATCGAGTTGACTTACACCTTTAATGCTTCAAAAAACTCGGAACGTAGATTACGGTCAGACTCAAATACTCCTGAATAGGCTGTGGTGGTAGTTGAAGAATCTTGTTTCTCAACGCCCCGCATCTTCATGCACAGATGTTGGGCATTGCATGCCACGATTACTCCTTTTGCATTCAGCCGTTGCATCAACGTTTGGCACACTTGCTCGGTCAGTCGCTCCTGCACTTGTAGTCGGCGGGCATAAATATTGACCAGCCGGGCTACTTTGCTTAGACCAATGATTTTCCCGTCAGGGATATACCCAACGGAGATTGTGCCGAAGAAGGGTAGAATGTGATGTTCGCAAAACGAGTAAAACTCAATGTCTTTTACGATAATCATGCGTGAGCCATCGTGAGTGAACACGGCTTCATTGACCACTGCGTCTTCATCGCTGCGATAGCCTGAGGTGGCATAGTAGAGCGCTTTGGCAGCTCGCATAGGAGTTTTAACAAGGCCTTCACGGTCGAGGTCCTCCCCTATCAATTTAATGATTTCGGCGTAATGCTCCGCAATTTTATTGATAGTTTGGTTTTCAGTATTATTGGTTAGAGTTGACATGCCGGAGATAGCGTTCTGATAAAACTGAATGCTTTAGTTAGTGGTTGATTTTGTCGCGTACGATACGGATTTCGGCCGAGTAGCCGGGAAACTTCTTTTTGATGCGAGTGGCTGCCACCTCGGCTTCTTCCTTTGAAGTGAAATCGCCTACACGCAAACGCCAGTAAGGAGCCGTAAACACTACGTAGGTTTTATAAGGCAGCGCATTGGCCAGTTCCTTAGCTTTGGCTCGAGCCTCAGCTTTGGCCGTGCGAGGATTATTGTCAGAAAATACTTGCACGCGATAGCCGGCTACTTTTTTAGTAGCAGCTGCTTGTGGCGCGTTATCCTGCTTCTCTGCAATCTCTGCCTCAAGCTTGTTAGAGCCGATTGAGTCGGCGACAACGGTGGCCACGATTACATTGTCGCTACCTTTGCCAAGACGGCTGCCAAGCGATGCGGGTTGGTCAATTTTGATGGTTCCGGCCGAGTTGAGTCGGTCAACGATTGTTGAGTCGTTGACTTCGGCGCGAAGAGTCATTGAGCAGCCTATCGCTGCCAACAGCAATGAAACCGGTAGCTTAAGTTTTGTCATGTTTTCGAATAAAGATAAAAGCAAGGGCGACAATCTTCAGGCAATCCACCTTTATATTGTCGCCCTTATTATAGGTTGTGATAGTTGAGTAATTAGAATGCGTTTACGATGCCCATGAATGATTGAGCGTCGAGAGCAGCGCCGCCAATGAGGCCACCGTCAACATTTGGTTTAGCGAAGAGTTGTGCGGCGTTAGAGGGTTTGCAGCTGCCGCCGTAGAGAATTGAAGTGTTGTCAGCTACTTCTTTGCCATATTTGTCGGCAATCACGCCACGGATGTAAGCGTGGATTTCTTCTGCTTGGTCGTCAGTAGCGGTTTTGCCTGTACCAATTGCCCAAACGGGTTCGTAAGCGAGAATGATTTTGCCGAAATCTTCAGCAGAGAGGTCAAAGAGGGCTTCAACGATTTGGTTTTTAACCACGTCGTGGTAAGTGCCGTTTTCACGTTCTTCAAGCACTTCACCGATGCAGAAGATAGGTGTAAGATTGTTGGCCAGCGCGAGGTTAACTTTCTCTTTGAGAGTTTCAGAAGTTTCACCGTAGTATTGACGGCGCTCCGAGTGGCCGAGAATAACATATTTAGCACCGGTTGAAGCAACCATTTCAGCAGAAATCTCTCCGGTGTAAGCGCCTTTAACGTGGTCAGCACAGTTTTCAGCACCAAGACCGAGCTTGTTTTGGTCGATTACATCGTTAACGGGTGCAAGGTGAGTAAAAGGCACGCAGATGATAACATCGCATTTGGGAGTGGCGTTTTTGAGAGCTTCATTTACATCCTTTGCCAGACCTACACCTTCGCCGAGGGTGGTGTTCATTTTCCAGTTACCGGCTACAATTTTTTTTCTCATGATCGATATATTTTTTAATTAAATGATGCGATTTCTGGGGAGAAATTACTCGCCCGATTTTCTTTCCACAAAGTTAACTATTTTTTTTGGATTTACGGGCAAATTTATTGAATTTCAGAGAAGCGATTATCAAAATGAGTAATAAGCCGCCCAAAAGATAGGTGACGTTGCGCAATAACGTTGTCGATATTGTCATTTTGTCAAGCAGTTGAGCAAATTCATCTTCAGAATGAACCTGTTCAAGCCATTCCACAGGAATTGAGGAGGCCGACCGTTTTAGCTTTATAACACCGTCTTCAATGATCACCACTCCCGGATTGCCTCTTACCATTGATTTGAGCGAAGTGTCTTCGCAGTTCAGCATATCGTAGTCAGCCATTGATATGTCGGCCCAAGCATTTCGGGCGGCTTCGCTTCCCGAGATTAGCGCAAACGTGGTGCCTCCCTGACCCTGAACGATGCTCGACAACTCGTTGAGCGGATAAATCGTAGCTATGTCAACATTGGCAGGCTCGGGAATGGTGATGAGCAAAACGGGCGATTCAGCTTCTTCAGCTAAGTAAGTAACCTCTTCATCGCCATCATACAATACAATCGCATTATCTGAACCTATTGTGTCAGAAATCGAGGCAGGTAATTGGCGTTCAACAAATTCCCAAGTCGAATCAGGCAGATTGTCAATCGTAAATTGTGCAGTTACGCCATCTTTCTCATATAAAAATATAGCATCCCGGGCCAAGTCAACTTCATTGTCGGCTTCCTCCCAGGGCGATTTACCCACCGGATAAGGTCGGAAATCAATCAATGGCTGAACCATGTAACCATACCCTGCTATTATGATTAGGTAGATGGCGCAGGCTGTGGCTGCAACCCATTGGAGCGAAGGCCTGACGAATGCCCATTTAATCCTAAAGTTGTAGCGCCATAGCCACACTAACATTGCAGTAATCACAATATTCTTGCCAAAGGTAGCCCAATTGGAGAGCAAGAGCCATTCGCCAAAACATCCGCAGTCAGCAACCGGATTGGCAATGGCAATATAGGCCGTCAGTGGCAACATAAACAGCATTGTCAGCATTAAAGCTCTTACCGATGTGCGACGATAGGCTCCTAAAACCAACATTGCTCCGAACAAAAACTCATAAGCCGAAAGCCCAACGGCTCCAACAAAGATAATTGACCGTGGAACACCTATCCCCCAAACGTTAAGATAATCCTCAATCTTATAGATAAAACCCCAAGGGTCAATTGCCTTGGTGAAACCTGATGCAATAAAGACTCCTCCAACTACAATTCGCAACAGAATGGTAACGATTTTAGCCGCCAATGGTGGCTGCAACTTCTCCGGTTGCCCCTCCTCAGTATTTTCCTTAGTTGAAGCAGAGGTAGCTCCGATTATATTAACCGGCGATTCCGGCTCATTCCCGTTTTTCGCCGCCACGTTTTTATCCTCAGTTGAGATAGCGCCGGTTTCGGCTATTTCCGATTGCGGAGATGATTCGTTATCTTGGCTCATTTCTATGCAGTAGCTTGTTTCTCCTGTTCTTTGATAATGGCAAACATAGCGTAATTAATTATGTCCATCACGTTAGAGTCTACCCCCTCTGAAATTTTTGTCGAGCCGTCATTATCTTCAATCTCCTTGATGCGCATCAACTTGGTCAGGATGATGTCAGTGTAAGAGCTGACTCTCATCTTGCGCCAAATTTCGTCATAGTCATGATTTTTCTTGAGCATAAGCGCTCGGGTCTCCCCCATCAGCGAGTCATATAGGCTTGTAGCCTCTTCAACGCTAAGATCTTTACGGTCGGCCCATCCTTTATTTATTTGAATAAGAGCTATGATACCATAATTGACAAGCGCAACAAATTCTCCAAACGTACCCTCGTTGATCATGGCGTTACCTTTAACCTCAAGCGAGCGAATGCGATTAGCCTTAATCAGCAATTGGTCAGTGACCGATGAAGGGCGCATGATGCGCCACGACGCTCCATAATCATTGAGCTTGTCTATAAAAATGTTTCTGCAAGTGGCAATTGCCTTATCAAATTGCTGAGTAGTGGAGTCCATTATGATTGAGATTATTGTTGTGAGGTAAAAATTATGCTGAAGTAACCTTTAATCGAAATCTTGTATGCTTTCTGCGGGTGTAAACAGGCTAAAATCTAAAGTTTCGTCAGTCATTCCGCCTCATCGCGGAAGTGCTTTCGTAGAAAGAAACTTCTTTTTCAAACTGTTTCGCTCATTTACCACCTCACATATAGTATAATAGAATTTTCAACAGTTACTTATTTCCGCAAATTTACGAAATTATTCCTTATATACCCAAACTAAAATGCACCTTGCAGGTCGAT
>CAMWUH010000067.1 GCA_947177325.1 uncultured Bacteroidales bacterium | reverse complement strand
ATATCTCAATGGTGGGCAAATCCGGATTATTTGACTTCGCATAAAATTTATATCTGTCATACATATTGTCGATACTGTCAATTTCTTCTGTTACTACATAAAGCGTGTCTATGCCGTGGCCCGTGAAATTTCCTACAATCAACTCCTCTTCTTTATGACCTGCTACAGAGTTTAGATAAGGGGACAGACCGCACAATTCATCAAAGTCATCATAATTAGTGTCCTCGTCAGAAGTTGTAGTATCTACCGGACATTGTTTTCCCCGGCAACTAACTAACATTGAAAATAATGAACAAGTAATTGCTAAAATTATTGCTTTCATGTCTAATTTAATATAAATTTATTAGTGGACTACACAATTGATGTGTCGTATCCTATTTTGTTTTGATTGTGATGAAGTTGGAGGCGTAGGGGAGAGATTTGGAGTGGAGATATTTAGGCGATTTGTCGGACCGATTGACGCGATAAAAGCAGTAGTTCCAGCCTTGCCCCATATCGGTGTATAAAGCTTCTTTAACGCCCTGAGAGAGTAATGCGTCTATGAAGTTTCCAAATGTAACAATGCCTTGGCTTTCATAGAGGGCCAGATGATTGTCGGAATCCAGACACAAGGCACGAAATACGTTTCTATTTCCACGTGGGCGTGTTGTCTTAACAGCTTTGCCATTGTGTATCATCATCTCTTGGGCAAATCCCATACCACCTTCTCGCGCAGCGGAATCTAAAGCACCGGAATAATCCTTGTAATGAAACTGCGCCCCTGACATAGGTGACCATGTGAAAGCACCTGTGTTGCGCTTGCAGCTATAGCCTTTGAAGCGCTTGCCTCCGGCAACATGATCACCTGCAATGTTGGCATGCCCCTTATTAAACTCTGTCCCGGTAAAAGCACCTGCAAAAGCTAAGATTATGGAATCATTTTCCGGCGAAGGTATTTTGCCACACACCATTTCCATTTTCAGCCCTGACATATCCGGTTTAAGGCAGATGAGGTCGCCAAGCTCCGTTTTGATATGCGAAACAGACATTACGTCTACGTCAACATCCGTGAAATCTCTGATTATCGACCCTTTAATGTCGGGATTAAGACCACACGCCACATCTATGAATAATTTCACACGGGCTAATACTTCACGCCCTCGGTTGCGCAACCATGAAGTGCGACGCCCCGGTGTCTCGGCGTTGAATGCGATTGCTTCAATACCAAGATGTTTTGCCTGATATAAAGCCCGCTCATTATGATATTTCTGAGAAATAATGATAATCGAATCCTGGCAATATACATCGCGCATTTTTGCAATAGAGTTAAGAGTGCGAGTACCGTCATAGTCAAGAATAATATGAGCAGAATCTACGCCTTGTTTCATCAATGAATCACGCATAGCGACAGGCTCATCATACCCATTTTCAGTATTACGATAATCTCCGCCGCTGACAACAAGCCAATCAACCTTGCCGGCCTTATACAGATCTGCGCCTGCTTTAATTCGATTGTCAAAATAATAGTTTCTACGTCCGTTCCAAGTGAAAATGGGTGATGTCCCGAGAATTAGTCCTACTTTCCGATGAGGAATGCTTTCTACATTGTCATACATTTTACCGGTAGCATTCTTTGACACAATAATATCGCACATCGCTATGAGAGCAACAATTATTGCAATTATAACAATGCTCCATTTGAAAATTTTACGCTTTTTCATCGAGAATTTGATTAATAAATGACATTATCTTATGATGATACATAGCTTGATTATGCAGGTTTTCAATATAGTAGGATGGAATTGAAGAATAACCAAATTTTGCACCGAGGATAGCACATGCAACAGCGCCATTTGTATCAGCGTCACCTCCCTCGTTGACGGGATGGTTAAGATATTCCTTAGCTTCCTCTTCATCTTCAATCGAGAAGAAGATTGACGTAATTGAGCGTCCAATACCTTTTATCTGAGGAAAGATGAACCACATCCAGTGAGTTCGTTTCCTGCCTGACTTTATTTCATTCAAGGCCCTAATGTAGGAATCATTCTGGGCTTGTACAAATCGTTCAATCATAATTGGTTTACGTATGGATAAAGCATCGATTAACAACCCTTTTGCGGAAGGTTAGGGAGCTTAAATTCTGTGTGATGTTTAAATGCAGGCAGGTGTTTTGGGGGAGAGGGCGGTGGTGAGGTGGTGGCCGGAGAGGAGGCGGGTGGATTGGCGATCAACGGCGACGGCGATGCGTGTGAGTTCGGCAGAGGTGAGGGAGTCGATACAGTTGTCGATTTCAGAGAGTGAGTCGACGGCTATGCCGAGGTTGTTGTTGACTATGAAGGGGGCGATGGCTGATTGACTCCAAACGATGATGGGCTTGCGAGCGGCGAGATAGAGTGATGCTTTGTGGGAGGCGTTGAAGCGGAGATAGTCGCCAAGGGTGCTCTGAGCGCAATCGCTGACGGTTCCATCCCATACAAGCCCCCAGCGCCCCCGAATGTCGGAAATATGGTCGGGGTGGAAGCGCCCCTGATAAGTGGAGTTGGGGGGGAGAGAGTCGGGAGCCACGGCTCCATAAAGGTGGAGTTGACGGCTGAGAATATTCGTGTTAAGGGATGTCAGGAAGGGGCTTTTCAGGAGGTTGCCGGCGAAGACAATGGAGTCAGACTCACTGTCGAGACTGCTGCGTAGAGGAGCTTCGGTGGCATAGTAGTCGAAAAGGTTGAGGTGTCGCATCGGGGTGATGACACCGTGGTCGGTGAGATAGGCTTCCATTGATGGAGTGTGGACCAATAGAAGGTCTGCGCGGTTGAAAAATGATTTCTCATAGGATTCGAGCCGAGCTCGCTCGCGCAAGGAGTCAACGTCGTGGATTAATAGAATGATTCGGGCGGAACGGCAACGGCGCATGAGGTAGCGCATTAGCAATTTAGGTATGAAACGGTCGTTGAGCGGATATTGGATAATGACCTCTTTGGGGCAGTTGCGGGCCACATGGTTGATGGTGCGTAGGGCGTCGCGGTAGAAGCCAAGGCGGTTGCGCAGGGGAGAATGACCGGTGGGGAATAGGAGATCGGCTCGCTGATATCCGAGTCGAGAAAGGGTGGTGGCACAGTCGTGGCGGGCTTTGTTATATGCGTCAAACCCTTTGCCTACGCTGGCGTGGCATATCATGATTTGGAAGCGCGATGTGGTGGTGGCGTTCATAGGCGGGCTGTGGAAGATGCTTAGTGTTTATCGGCTTTGAATGAGGCGATTGCCCTGGCAATCGTGGGACCCATGTCGAGATAGCTATAGGTGGCGAGTCGGCCGCCGAAAATGGTGTCAGGCTCGCATGCGGCCAGAGCGGCATAGCGCTCATATCGAGCTTGATTCTCGGTATCGTTGACGGGGTAGAACGGTTCGAGGCCGGGTGCCCATTCAAGGGGAAATTCGCGAGTTATGACGGTTGAGGGATTTAGATAAACATCCTGACCGAAAGCAGCGAAGTGCTTATGCTCGATTATGCGGGTAAAAGGGATGGATGCGGAGGTGTAGTTGACCACGGCGTTGCCCTGGAAGTTTGAGGTTGGAAGCGTTTCGGTTTCAAACTGCAAGGAGCGATAGTGAAGATGGCCGAACCGGTAGTCGAAGAATTGGTCGATCTGACCGGTGAACACCACTTTGCGGGCACGGGCCGTAAGGGAGGTGCGGCAGGAGAAAAAGTCGGTCGATAACTCCACGTCGGCCTTCGCGAGCATGCGTTCGATCATTGGGTTGTAACCCCCGGTGGGGATGCCCTGAAAGGCGTCGGAGAAGTAGTTGTTGTCGAAGGTGAGCCTTACGGGGAGACGTTTGATGATAAAAGCCGGAAGCTGGGTGCATGGACGCCCCCATTGCTTTTGGGTGTAACCTTTGATTAGGGTTTCGTAAATGTCGCGCCCTACGAGCGCGAGTGCTTGTTCTTCGAGATTACGGGGCGCGGAGATTCCTTGTCGCTGCATATTGGCCACGGCTTCAGAGCGCTGGCGATTGAGTTCCGATTCAGCCTCGGATGGGGTTGTGACACCCCAAAGCTGATAAAAGGTGTTGAGATTGAAAGGGAGATTGTAGAGTCGACCGTCGGGGGCGACGGCAATGGGGGAGTTTGTGAATCGATTGAAAGGTGTAATCTCGGTTACGAGGTGGATTACTTCGGGGTTGGAGCTGTGGAAAATATGGGCGCCATATTTGTGGACATCGATATCAGCCACTCGCTCGCAAAAGAGGTTGCCGCCGACATGAGGCCGGCGGTCAATCACGAGGCATCGTTTCCCGGCTTTCCCGGCCAGATAGGCGAATGTGGAGCCGAAAAGTCCTGCTCCAACTATGAGGTAATCATACGTCATAAATCGAGCAGATTGAATTAGGATAAAAGTGATGAGAGTGACGAGATGAGAGAGGTGTCGGTTTGGTCGCTCTTGCAGGGGACGAGAGTGGTGTAGTTGCGCTCGAGCCAATAGAGGTCGGTTGTGTCGTCGTTGGGATCGCGGTTGATTTGCCTGCCAGTGAGGAGGTAGAACGGGCGGCCTTGGGGGTCGATGTAGTCGGCATATTCCTCAGTCCAGTAGCTTTCGGCCGCGCGCACCACTTTGAGACCTTCAATTTCGACCTTGGCGGGGAAGTTGACGTTAAGGGCTACCCCTATTGGTAAACCGTGCTCAAGGATTTTGGCAGAGATTTGCTTAACATAGGGGAGACAGCGGGTGAAATCGGCTTTAATGGAGTGATGGAGCAAGCTGAACCCTATGGCGGGAATACCGGCCATAGCTGCTTCGAAAGCGGCTCCCATGGTGCCGGAATAGATGACTGAGTTGCCGGCGTTGGAGCCGTGGTTAATACCTGAGAGCATAAGCGCCGGGCGCTCGGGGAGCACGGTATGGAGGGCTAACTTAACGCAGTCGACCGGGGTGCCGTTGGTGGAGTACATTTCAGCACCGCGGTAGTCTTCGTGGCGAGTTATGCGCAGAGGTTTGTCAACGGTCAGAGCCGATGATTGGCCGGAGCGAGGCCCGTCGGGGGCAACGACGAATACTCGGCCCAAATCGGCCACGCACTCAACGAGTCGATGAATACCCGGGGCAGCGATGCCGTCGTCGTTTGATATTAAGATTAAAGGGCGGTTATTGTCCATGGTAATTTAAAAAATCTGTCAGGGAGGAATAAGAAGAGCTGTTTAAGAGGCGTCAAGCAGTTAGATGTCAAGATAGCCGGAGCGGTTGCGGCGTCGGAGACGTGCGCGGAGTTTGCCCATCCATCCCACCGGTGGCGCAGCCAAATCGGTGGCAAGGGGGTTGGCGAAGGTGTCGACGGCCACGTTCTCCCCGAATTGCTCCGGAAATATGATCACAATGTTGGTGGCACTGAAGTGCTTCTGCAGGAAGCCGGGAATTTCGGCAAGTTGAGGAGAGTAAGACACCGAGTTGGGGCGAGCGCCAACGACCACGAGTAAATCGTCGGGCTTGACACGAGTAGCAAGAAGCACCACATCGTCGAGGTTATCGAGCAGGCGGTATTCGGCTCTGATCATCAGCTTGGCAGCGGAAAGCACTGTGGCGATGGCCCCTTGAGCCGCCTTGTCGCCGCAGAAAATCACGCGGCAGCCAAGCTCGCGGGCCAAATTGCCAATAGCTTTTACCCAACGAACAAAACCCGACTCAAACTGAGCTTTCGGAGGCACTACCACCACTATGCGCGTCAGGGTGTTGGCAGGAGCAAACAGGCGCGAAATCACAATCATCTTGTTGCTCAATTTGAGCATTTGCTCAAGTTTGGCACCAAGGAAAGAGTCGATTACGCGTGCTCGACGGTGGAGGCCAATGAAAATCTCGTTGATATCGCGCTCCTGAGCGCTGTTGAGAACGCCGGTTACGGTGTTGAGGTCAAACCGGTCAATCACCTGCAGGTCGCGGTTAGCGGCAGCAGCTGTTTGGCGGGCGAGGTCGAGAGAGCTGCGGGCAATTGCCTTGGAACTGCCGGAATTGTCGTTGCGCACGTGTAGAGCAAACATCTCGTCGGCAGCGCTACCGCCCGAAGGATTCATTAGAAGTGCCAGTTCCACCAGAGGCCGGGCTGTGACGGGGTTGGCTATAGGAATGAGAATGCGGTTGCTCTCTGACTGCCCGGCGCGGGAATCTCCGTCGCCGTCGTCTACGGCCGACAGCATTTTTACCTTAATGGCCGAGGCCGCCCGGGTGGTTACGATAGGAGCAATGGCGCAGGTGATGAGGATAACAAGGATAGTGCCGTTGAGCACGGTTTCATCCATGAGTCGATGGCCGTCGGCGCCGAAGGTGTTGTAACCAATGGTGACCACAGCGAGCGCCACGGCAGTGTGGGCCGTAGTGAGGCCGAACATCATGCGTCGCTCGTTTCCGTCCATTTTGTAAATCTTTTGTGCAGCGAAAGCGGAAAGCCATTTTGTGACAAGCGCCACGACGAGCATTATGGCGGCAACGGTGAGTGTGTCGATCGAGGCTACTACTCTGAGGTTAATCATCATGCCTACGCCTATTAGAAAATAGGGTATGAAAATGGCGTTACCCACAAACTCGATTCGGGTCATCAGTGGCGACGATTGTGGCACGAAGCGGTTGAGCACCAAACCGGCAAAGAAAGAGCCCAACACTCCCTCCAGTCCTATGGCTTTTGCTCCCAAGGCTGAGAGAAACACGGCTGCAAGGATGAAAATATACTGTGACACGGGATCGGCAAAGCTGCGAAAAAAACGGCGAGTCAGTCGGGGATATATGTATAACACAGCGGCGCAATATGCTGCCACTTTGAGCAATAATAACCCCATTTCGCTGAGGTCGACCTGGCCGATACGTTGCACGTTGAGCACTGCGCCTAACACAAGCAATGCTCCAACCACGGCTATGATTGTACCCACGATTGAAATGAGCACGGCCTGATTGCGAGCCACGCCGAAACGCGCCACCACGGGATAGGCAATCAGCGTGTGAGCGGCATACATGGCGCCCAATAGCAGTGATGTAATCGCATCGAGATGAAGCAGATAGATTGATGTGACCGTACCAAGGCCCATCGGAATCAAGAAAGTAAGCAAGCCGAAAATGAAGCCCCGCCTGAGGTTTAGCCTCAAGTGGAACATGTCAATTTCAATGCCCGCCAAAAACATCAGGTAAAGCAAGCCAACCTGGCCGAAAATCGTGAATGAAGAGTCATCGGCCAGGATATTAAACCCGTAGGGCCCGACTATAATGCCGGCCACAATCATTGAAATGATGTGGGGAATTTTCAGTCGGGCAAGCAAAATCGGGGCCATCAGGATTATGCCCAACACAATCAGAAAGATTGCGATGGGGTTGCTAACGAGCGGCTGAGCCTGTAGCAGTAGCGAGGTCATCTTGATGGTATCGGGTTATAAGGTAGGCGGAGTGTTAAATTGGGGCGGCTCTGCTTGGGAGTACGGCTATTTGCGGGGATGATTGAGCATGTATTGGGCAATCTGCACAGCGTTGAGGGCAGCACCTTTCTTAATTTGGTCGCCCACTACCCAGAACGACAATCCGCACTCGTTGGTCAAATCTTTGCGTATACGCCCTACGAACACGGGATCTTTGTCGGCTACATGGAGTGGCATCGGATAGCTGTTTTCGGTCGGGTTGTCGATTACAACCACGCCTTCAGCTTCAGCAAATGCCTGACGGGCTTGGTCAACGCTGACGGGCTTTTCGGTTTCAACCCAGATAGCCTCGGAGTGGGCACGCATAACGGGCACACGCACACACATGGCCGACACATCGAGGTCAGGCTCGTGCATGATTTTCTTAGTTTCGTTAAACATCTTCATTTCCTCTTTGGTGTAGCCGTTGTCAAGGAATTTGTCGATGTGAGGGATAACGTTATAAGCCAACTGATGGGCAAATTTTTCAACCTTGGGCTCCTCGCCTGCGGTGAGTGCACGATACTGGTCGATGAGCTCATCCATAGCAGCCGCGCCGGCTCCGGAGGCGGCTTGGTAGGTAGCCACATGAACTCGCTTGATTTTTGCCAAATCATTGATGGGCTTCAAAGCTACAACCATCTGAATTGTGGTGCAATTGGGATTGGCAATGATGTTGCGGGGGGTATTGAAAGCGTCTTCGCCATTAACTTCAGGCACCACCAAAGGCACGTCGGAGTCCATGCGGAAGGCCGAGGAGTTGTCAATCATCAGTGCGCCGTGGGCGGTGATGTAAGGGGCAAATTTTTCCGATACTGAAGCGCCGGCTGATGTAAATGCAATGTCGATGCCTTTAAAGTCATCGGCATTTTCGCGTAATTCTTTGACGGTGTAATTTTTACCGCGGAAGTTATATTGACGTCCGGCTGAACGTTTTGAGCCGAAAAGAGTCAGATTGTCAACAGGGAAATTCTGCTCTTCAAGCACTCTCAAAAATTCTTGGCCAACGGCGCCTGAAGCGCCAACGATAGCTACATTCATAAGCTTAAGGGATATGATTATGTGAAAAATCAAATAGGGATTCCTCCCTATTGGTTAATATCTCTACAAAAATAGTATTTTTTTTTCACATCTGAGCTATTTCCGTAGTTCGATTTTTTAATTTTTTCAACCATCCGGAATTTAGAGCCGAATATATAATAAGACCCGCCGACAGGCCGGACACACATTGAGTGATTTCCCATGAACCAATTCCAGTTGCGAAGTGTTATAATTGAAATAGAAAAATCAACTTATTTTATCTCACGAAACAGTACACTAACAACAAAGATTATTATGAAAAAAGCCATTCTTTTTGTAACTGCCGCACTTGCAATGGTAGGCATGGTAGCCTGCTCAAGCAATGATTGCAGCAAAGGTTCTTGCGACAAAGCTAAATGCGACAATGACCAAATCTACACAGGTATTCTCCCCGCTGCTGATTGCGATGGTATCCGTTACAGTCTTAAACTTGACTATGACGATAATGGCCAAAAAGGTGATTACGACCTCATTGAAGTATATCTCGAAAGCGACACAACCACCGTTACCGGCATCAAAGACAGCGTTGCTTACAAGTCAGAAGGCGACTTCACTGTAGTAGAAAAAGATGGTAAAAAATACCTCAAACTCGTAAAGGACGCAAAAGATTCTAACGCTCAAGCTTCTGACGAACTTTATTTTGAAGTAGGCGAAGGCACAATCACTATGGTCAACTCTGATTATGAGGCAGCCGCAATGCCCGCGC
>CAMWUH010000066.1 GCA_947177325.1 uncultured Bacteroidales bacterium | reverse complement strand
GTCACATATCATCAAGCGCAATTTCTTCGTGGCACCGATTAACGGCACTATGCCCGCCATAGACCTATACCCCAACCCGCTGCAAAATCCGGTCAATCGATTTTTCAAGCGAGCTTTCGACATCTTCTTTTCGGCAGGTGTAATTCTGACATTCGGATTGCCGATACTTATCCCGGTGGCCATCGCAATCAAGCTTTCATCGCCCGGACCGGTCTTTTTCAAGCAGAAACGCACCGGCTACCGCGGTCGCGATTTCAACTGCTATAAGTTTCGCACCATGAAAATCAACAACGAGAGCGACTCACGCGCGGCAACAAAAGATGATGAGCGCAAGACTCGCGTGGGCGATTTTCTGCGTCGCACCTCAATCGATGAGCTGCCACAATTCTGGAATGTGCTTATGGGCGATATGTCGGTCGTAGGGCCGCGCCCCCACATGGTGTCGTTTACCAAGCAATACCGCCAGGTTATTGGCGAATACATGGTCAGGCTGCTGATTAAGCCGGGTATCACGGGCTGGGCGCAGGCAAACGGCTACCGAGGCAACACTGATAAGCTTTGGAAAATGGAAAAGCGTGTAGAGTCAGATATCTGGTATATTGAAAACTGGAGTTTCCGGTTGGACTTGAAGATTATTCTGATGACCGTCATTGATATAATCAAAGGGGATGAAAACGCTTATTGACCCTTCGGCAATGCCCGTCACTAAACCTGAAAGTCAGGAGCTCACGTTTCAAATCAGGCCCTACACCGGGCCTGACGCCGCTATGTGGAACGACTTCGTGGCCAAAGCCCGTAACTCCACTTTTCTGTTTAATCGCAATTATGCCGACTACCACGCCGACCGTTTCAAAGATGCATCGCTAATTATAACTCGCGGCGACAAAATTGCAGCTCTGTTTATTGCCTCCGCTAACAACGACATAATCAGCGCCCACGGCGGACTGACTTACGGAGGGCTAATTCTCCCCCTCTCCGGCACTACCGCTCCTGACGTGGTTGAAATCATGGAGGAGATTGCCGACTACTATCGCAAAAACGGCTATCGGAAGTTGATTTACAAGCATATACCGCAAATTTATTGCCTCGCGCCTGCCGACGACCCCGTTTATGCGCTATTCCGCATGGGGGCAAGCATCAAGGAGGTGAATCTGTCAACATCGATTAATCTGAGCGACACGGCCGCCCCAGGCCCAAACCTCAACAAGCGCCGCTGTGCCAGGCGCGCAAAATGCCAAGGAGTTATAATTGAGGAGTCGACTGATTTTGACTCCTTTTGGCCGATATTGGAAGCTACATTGCGGGAGCGACACAATGTCAGGCCGGTGCACTCACTCGCCGAAATCAAGCTCCTCGCCTCCCGTTTTCCTGACAATCTCAAACTCTTCACCGCCCTCGGCCCCGACGGCAATATCCTGGGGGGCACGGTGCTATATATCTCCCCCCGTGTTGTCCATGCTCAATACATCGCCTCCACCCCTGAAGGCCGACAGCTTGGAGCCGTCCATCTGCTTTTTCTTGAATTGCGCGACAGGTTTGGCGGTAGAGAAGGGTGGCTCGACTTCGGCATTTCCAACGAAGACCACGGCCTAATACTCAACAGCGGCCTGATCGACCAAAAGTGGAACTACGGCGGCCGCCCCGTGGCCCACTACATCTTCTCCCTCGACCTCTAACCCCGCCACACGTGATACAGCGATACACGCTACACGGAGGTGATACTGATACACTGTGATACACATGATACACTGTTTTCAGGTGCTTGTATCAACGGTGTGTATCATATATCAGGTGCTACAACTGCTACACTGCTACACGGGTATTGCTACTGCTACAGCTGCTACAAGCGCTACAAGGGTTGTGGAGCAGTGTAGCACTCGTTCAACATCGGCAGAGACATTATTAAAGGTGGAAATTTCATTTATTGGTAGCAATTTGCTAAATTTGTAGTGTCAAACCCATTCACACCTTATTTTCCCCTTCAATAAAGGTTATGCAACATTCACCTGCGAAAAAGGCGATGCTCATAATCAACCCCATTTCAGGCAACGGCAAGAAAGAAGGCTTGGCAGAAATGGTAGTTGAGCGACTGTCACCCAAAGGTTATCAAATCGACGTTAGAAAAACCGCAGCCCATGGCGACGCCACTTCGCTCGCCCGTGAGGCTGTGGCTAAAGGCTACGATGCAGTGTTTGCAGCCGGAGGCGATGGCACAGTCAACGAAACTGCGCGTGCTCTTTGTGGCTCAAAAACGGCGTTGGGCATACTTCCGGCTGGCTCAGGCAACGGGTTGGCGCGTCATATAGGCTTGCCGGTCGACATCAATGTGGCGCTTGACGTGATTGGACGCGACAACGTGGTCGACTGTGACTACGCCACCGTCAACGGTCGCGAATTTTTCTGCACGATGGGCATAGGCTTTGATGCAGCCGTAAGCCACGCATTCGCTCAGAAATCACGTCGCGGGCTTATCACCTACCTTCAAAGCACGTTTCAACAATATCTCAACTATAAGCCTGAAACCTACACCATATCGGCCAACGGCAAAGTGCTGACCGAGCGGGCATTCGTGGTTGCGTGCTGCAACGCTTCGCAATATGGCAACAACGCCTACGTTGCTCCCGAGGCCTCTATCCGCGACGGATTGCTCGACATTGTCATCATTCATCAAGGCTCGCCAATCGACACCGCTATGGTGGGGATGGATCTTTTCACAGGCTATATCAACCGCAACACGCTCATTCATTCATTCCGCACTCCTTCGGCCGTTATTTATCGCTCACAGCCGGGCCCGGCCCATATCGATGGTGAACCGATGATAATTGAAGACATTCTCGATGTGAAATGCTGCCCCGGAGCCATAAAGCTTTACGTGCCTGACGACAAGCAGGCGTTCAAGCCGGTGGTCACACCCTTGCGCTCAATCTGGAAAGCTATCACATTACCTTTTACAAGCCACAAAAAGCAATGACAATCATGATACGACATACAATCATGCTGCTGACAGCAATGGTCTGCACCTTTATGGCATCGTGCGGCAGCGGCAAAAGTCCGGAGGCTGAATCGGCTTCGGCTATTGCGCTTGATGAGTTTACCGACACGGTTTACGCGCCGGAATTTGCCCGGCGCTTTGTTGTGACCAAAGCTCCTGACAAGCAATCGCTGCTGCTGACGGTCAGCAATCCTTGGCAGGGGGCTGACAGCGGGAGTTCTCAACTATTGCTGTTGCGGGGTGGAGAAATGGCGCCTGCCGGTTTCACCGGAGCTGTGGTTGACTCCGTGGCCTCGCGCTTGGTGGCGATGTCAACCACTAACGTGGCTATGCTCGACCGCCTCAAGGAGCTCGATAAGGTTGTGGCCGTGTCGGGGCGTCGCTTCCTGACCACCCCACGCCTCCCGAAAGATATTATCGACGCAGGCAACGAAGCCGACGCTGACTTTGAAGCTATCGTATCGGCCGCGCCTGATTTGGCTCTGATCTACGGGGTTTCCACTCCGAGCGTCATGGAGCCTAAACTGAAGCAGCTCAACATACCCTACGTTTACATTGCCGACTATCTTGAGCAATCGCCGTTAGGACGGGCTGAATGGCTCGTTGCGTTAGGCTACCTTACCGGGCGCGAAAAGGAGGCTATTGACCAATTTAGCGAAATCGCCCGACGTTACAAAGATTTGAAAGCGTCTATTGATGAACTTCCGGCCGGCAATCGCCCGAAAGTAATGCTTAATGCGCCTTACAACGACGTTTGGTATATGCCTGACCGCAACAGCTATATGGTAACGCTTATTACCGACGCCGGAGGCCGCTATATCAACGACTCCAACTCGACGGGCACATCCGTGGCCGTGGGTGATGAAGAGGCGTTTATGATGGCGCAACAGAGCGATATATGGCTATGTCCCGGCTCGTTTGCCACGATAAAGGAGCTGACCGCTACCCTGCCACGCTTTGCATCAGCCCGGCCTGTTAAGAACGGACAAGTATGGAACAATACTCTGCAAGCCACATCGACAGGAGGTAACGATTTCTATGAAAGCGGGTCGGTCAACCCTGACCGCATACTTGAGGACCTGATTGAAATCATCAATCCTACCGACCACGACTATCAACCCTATTATTTCAAACAACTGCGATAATGACCTTAAGACCCACCTCCCGCACTACAACATTGATGGGGTTGCTCGCTGCAGCAACTCTGTTGCTGTTTATTGTGGATATGGCCTCCGGGAGTGTTGCGCTGAAATTCACCGATGTTGCGCGCGCCATTGTTGGAGCTGATTGCCCCGAGCAGGTGCGCAGCATTGTGGTGGAGCTCCGCTTACCTAAAGCAATTATGGCCATGGCAGCCGGCAGTGCGCTGGCCGTCAGCGGCCTGCAGATGCAAACTGTGTTTCGCAACCCCTTGGCGGGCCCATACGTTCTCGGCATAAGCTCCGGCGCCTCGCTTATGGTTGCGCTGCTTATGCTCGGCGGCTCTGCTTTGGGCTTCTCGCTTACCTCCAACTTAGGGTGGCTCGGAATAGCCGGAGCGGCTTGGACCGGCTCTGCAGCGGTGTTGTTGATGATGCTCGCCTTTTCGCGCAAGTTTAACGACATAATGGTGGTGTTGGTGCTCGGAATCATGATATCATCGGGCGTTGGTGCCATCGTGCAAATACTCCAATATGTCAGCGCCGACGATGCGCTGAAAAATTTCGTTATATGGACAATGGGGTCGCTCGGCAACGTTACCCTTGAGCAGCTACCGATAGTATTAGGGGCTGTGGCCGTTGGATTTATCCTTGCCGTTGCGGCCATCAAACCGCTAAATCTCATGGCTTTAGGCGATGACTACGCCACGACCATGGGGCTCGACCTCAGGCGAAGCCGCATGCTGGTGTTTGCATCGACCACCCTCCTTGCCGGCACAATCACAGCTTTCTGCGGCCCGATTGGCTTCATTGGGTTGGCTCTCCCCCACGTTGGCCGCATGCTGACCTCAACCGCCGACAACCGAATTCTCCTGCCGGCCACAACACTCATTGGCGCCTCCACGATGCTCGCTTGTGATGCCGTGGCCAAAACATTCACCCTGCCCGTTAACTCCGTAACCGCCATTGTTGGCATTCCCTTGATTATATGGATAATAATCAGAAACCGATAGCTATTGAGCTGCGTCATCTCTCGCTCGGGTTTAAGGGCAGGGAGCTGCTGACCGATGTCTCTGCCCGTTTCAGGGCAGGGGAGCTGACAGCCCTGTTGGGGCGCAACGGAGCCGGCAAATCAACCCTGCTTCGCGCTATTGCCGGGCTCAACCGCGATTATAGCGGTGACATCGTGATCGAGGGCAGTTCGTCGCTCACCCCTCGCGAGCGAGCCCGACTGATTGCCTACGTGGCCACCCGACGGGAGCGATTGGGCGAAATGACAGTGGGGCAACTCGTAGCCTTGGGGAGGGCTCCTATGACCAATTGGCTCGGAACACTCAGGGAAGCAGACAAAGAGGCGGTTGACGAAGCTATCGCCACTGTCGGGCTCTCGGAACTGGCAAATCGCAAAGTTGATTCATTGAGCGACGGCGAGGCACAACGCGCCATGATAGCGCGTGGCATAGCACAAGACACCCCCATAATGCTTCTTGATGAGCCCACCTCATTTCTTGACCTTCCGAGCCGCGAAACCTTAGCCTGCCTGCTGAAGGATATAGCCCTGAAGGGGAAGACGGTGATATTCACCACCCACGAGCTTGAGCTCGCTCAGCGCTATTGCGACCGCATAGCCCTTATCGACTCACAGCGGCTTTTATACGGCTCCCCCGTCGAGATGGCTCCACTAATCAATAAATCATTTAACCTCAACTTGATATGACCCCTTGGATTGAAGCAATGCGACTGCGCACCTTGCCGGTGTCGATAGCCTCGGTAACCGCCGGGTGTTGCGCGGTTAAAGTCTACGGCCACGTGGCGTGGTTGCCGGCTCTGCTATGCTTTGTCTTCGCCATATTGGCTCAAATAGCCTCTAACTTCGCCAACGAATATTTTGATTTCAAAGCAGGGCTCGACAAGCCCGGGCGCGAAGGCCCCCGACGCGGAGTAACCGAAGGGGATATCACTCCACGACAGATGCTCATTGCCACATGCGCTACGCTTGCTCTGGCTTGCGCCGTAGGGTGCTCGCTGATTTACTGGGGAGGATGGTGGCTCATAGCCGCCGGAGCCGCGATAGCTCTCGGGGTGTTTGCTTACTCAGCCGGCCCATATCCGCTTTCGCGCCATGGGCTTGGAGAAGTGGGGGTAATACTGTTTTTCGGCGTTGTACCCGTCAATCTGATATTTTATATCATGACCGGCACAGCGCGCGGCGACGTGGTGATAGCCTCGGTTGGCGCCGGACTGATGGCCGCCAACATTTTGATTGTCAACAACTATCGCGACCGCGAAGATGACTCGGCCGTAGGGAAAACCACTCTCGCAGTAAAATTGCCGCCTAAAGCCATGATATGGCTCTACTACCTCAACGGACTGCTGGGCGTGGCCTGTTTTCTGCTGCTCGGGGGTAATTTCGACAAATGGATATGGCTCATCCCGGCCGGCATCTACTGGCTTGTCAACAATGCAATCGCAACAACTATGGGGCGGCTCAAAGGGCGCCAACTTAACCCGCTTTTGGGCATGACGGCGCTGAACTTTCTGATGTTCACAATATTGTTCTACATTGTAGCATGAAAGTAGCCGTCAATCTCCTGAGTCCGAAGCTATATTATTCAACGATAGCAATCGACAACCCCTCGGCGCCGGTAACTGTCGGAGCCGACATGACTGCATTTATAGGCCCAAACGGAGCCGGTAAATCGCTATTGGCCGACATACTGGAAAAGGGGTGGAACTTCCGCACCAACCGCATCAGCTGTTCTGCCTCGTCAAAGCCTGTAATCCGCAAAATCCAATTCTCCGATATTCACTCCCTGGCCGGGCTGAAAGTGGAATATTATCAGCAACGCTACGAGGCTACGGCCAATGACGAAGTGCCCACTGTCAGCGAAGTGATGGCTGATAAGTTGCAAACAGAGCGCGCCCGGGAGTTGTGTGAGATATTCAATCTCTACGAAGCAGCCGATAAGAAAATCAACTTCTTATCGTCGGGCGAATTGCGAAAATTGCTGATTATCTACACCCTGTTGGCCGACAACATTGATATGCTCATTCTCGACAATCCCTATATAGGGCTTGACCGGGAAGCGCGCGAGGTGCTTGACTCGGCTCTGGCGGAGCTCAACCGAAAGGGCGATTTGACAATAGTAATGATTGTTGCCAACGAGCGCGACATTCATCCTGACTGCACCACCGTTGTGCCTGTTCGCGATATGCAAATTCTCCCGCCAATGAGCAGAGCTGATTTTATGGCTGATAGCGAGCTGATTGACTCGCTGTTTGACTTCAAAATCAATCTCAACGATGTTCCGCTCCCTCCGGTAGCCGACACCGCCCGACTGAACCACGTTGTGAAGATGACCGACGTAACGATTGCATACGGCAAGCGCACGATTGTTGACCGGCTTAACTGGCTGATAGAGCCGGGTCAGCATTGGGCATTGGCCGGACGCAACGGCTCGGGCAAATCAACCTTGCTCAGTCTGCTGACGGCCGATAACCCCAAAGCCTACAGCCAAAATGTCAGCCTCTTTGACCGTAGGCGCGGCTCGGGCGAATCAATTTGGGAAGTGAAAAGCCGCGTGGCTATGATTTCACCCGAATTATCGCTTCACTTCCACCCCGCCGGCACGGTTGAAACCATAGTGGCACAGTCGCTTAACAACACCAACGGTCTTTTTCACCCCCTCTCCGCGGAGCAACTTGAATTAGCCCGCCAATGGCTCGCCCGATTGGGCCTTACCGACTTGGCCGGGCGTACATGGGCCACACTGTCGGCCGGAGAGCGACAAATGGTGTTATTGGCCCGAGTGATGATCAAGCAGCCCCGGTTAATTATTCTCGATGAGCCATTTCACGGCCTTGACCGAGGACGCATGAAAGCAATTCGCGCCCTTATCGACTATATTGCCGACCGTGCGCTCCGTAGTCCCGACGAAGCTCCTGTATCAATGATTGTAGTGAGCCACTATGCCGAGCAACTACCCTCTTCAATAACCCATAAGCTTACCCTCAAATGATACTCCAAGAGCTTTCCCTTACAAATTTCAAGAACATAGCCGATGCCCGCCTCACATTCAGCCACAATATCAACGGGCTGCTCGGCGCCAACGGCATGGGGAAAAGCAATTTGCTCGACGCCATCTATTATTTGAGCTTCGGCAAGAGCTTTACCGGTGCATTAGACAAGGAAATCATGCGCCGTGGCGAAACATTTGCCATGGCCAAGGCAATCTACAACCGTCGGGGTCAACTTGAGGAGCTGACGCTGGGGTTGGCCGAGGGGCGCCCCAAGCAATTCAAGCGTCAGGGGAAAGCTTACCGACGGCTGAGTCAGCACATAGGGCTCTTTCCGGTGGTGCTGGTCTCGCCCGCTGACGCCAATCTGGTAAATGGCGAACCCGAAGTGCGACGCCGCTTCCTCGATATGATTATTGCGCAGACCGACTCGGTCTACCTCGACAATCTCATACGCTACACCGAGGCCGTAAAGCAGCGCAACCGCTTGATTAAGGATGGAGCAACCAATCCCGACCTCTTTGCGGCCATTGAAATTTCAATGGTCATGCCGGCTGACTACATCACCCGGCGACGAGCGGAATTCGTGGCCCGATTTGCCGAAATTTTTGAGCGCCGATATGCCGAAATCGCTCTCACTGATGAGCGCCCGGCGCTGATATATAGCTCTAAAATCGCTGAAACCGGTCAGTCGCTCGACACTCTTCTCAACAGTTACCGGCAGCGCGACCTGGCTATTGGCTACACAACCGTAGGCCCCCACCGTGACAACCTCGACTTGCAAATCAACGGCATGCCGGTAAAAACCGCCGCTTCACAAGGACAGCAGAAAACGTTCACGATAGCCATGCGATTGGCTCAATACGAATTTCTGCACGAGGCGGTAGGGTTGAAGCCTATTTTGCTGCTCGACGACATCTTCGATAAACTCGACTCCAATCGCGTGGCCCATATCATTAACGTGGTTAATAACGACTTGTTCGGACAGAGTTTCATCACCGACACTAACCGCGACCACCTGGACTCAATTATGCAGGCCTCAGG
>CAMWUH010000065.1 GCA_947177325.1 uncultured Bacteroidales bacterium | reverse complement strand
ATGTGGTTGAAAATGTGCCGATTGAGATCGAGCCCAACGACTACAACCGCTTCTATATGCACACCAAAAAAGACCGCATGGGCCACCACCTCGACAAAGTCGACTAACTCCCGCTTTCTCGACAAAGTCAACAAAACCATCGCTTTCTCGACAAAGTCGACAAAACCATCGCTTTCCTCCCCAAAGAAATTCCCTTAAAAATCAAAATACTCCGCTCGATGCCGATCCCCTTCCCGACATCGAGCTTTTTTAATTTACGTATATGCCGGTCCTTATCTCCCCTGCAAAGTAATCATGGGTGAAGGAAAGGAACGTAACCCTTATGCATAGTCCACACACACGTCA
The DNA here is from genome assembly GCA_947177325.1 of uncultured Bacteroidales bacterium. Lineage (GTDB taxonomy): Bacteria > Bacteroidota > Bacteroidia > Bacteroidales > Muribaculaceae > JAGBWK01. The sequence goes on along the minus strand of CAMWUH010000065.1, from coordinate 8,857 downwards.
TGTACCGGGTCGCCATTGTAAGTATCTAAATCGTCAGATTCTTTCATAATGAGTTAGCGATTGACCGCGAAGCAGGGCGAGGATTGACCGAGCCAACCCGAATGGCGGAGACCGAGTCTCGATTCACGAAAGCGCTTTGGCGATGCCGCAACTCCCGTTATCATGGTCTCCAGTCAGTATTTTCTTTAAAAAGAGACTTGATATTGTTTGATGTTTTGTCAATTTGATTAGAGGAAGTAACGCCCATGTAGAAAGATGCGCGTGAAAGACCGATATAAAGGTATCTGTCAATCAATTTGGTATTTTTAATTTCCTGGATATTGTGGAAGAATACAACTTCAAATTCCATACCTTTTACCATATCAATCGGGAAGATTCGAACGGTATCTTTCTTGGCATCTACAAGGCCATTGCTGCAATCTACTATATCAATACCTTCATCTTCGAGTAATTCCACGTCGTCCATTTTATTCTTAAGAATAGGAACTTGATCAGCTGTAGAAACAAAGATAGCTATAGATGGAACTTGTTGGTATGCTTTTTTCACCTCAAGAATACGCTTGACTATCCATTTGGCCTTTGAGTCTATATCATCAGAAGAAAACCATAGTGGAAACGGAATATCTGCACAGTCTTTTTGTAGCCCTTTGTATGGAGATGGATTCCCTGTTGCAGAGGCATATAAGTAGTCTGCGAGTTTCAACAATTTAGGACTCTGTCGATAAGAAACAGAAAGTTCCTTAATATCAAGTTTTGGGAATATGTTGTTATTCCTTAGTATTGCCCAATCAGTAATTCCTGACTCGTTAAGGCACTGCATAATATCTCCCGTTAGAGTAACGCAAGAAAAATCGGGATGTCTGAGGGAAGAAATCGCATAGTAATCAACTATAGAATAATCAGTTGCTTCATCAACACCAATAATAGGACGGTAACAGTTTCTAAATGCAACTGCGTACTTATGGGTCATAGCATTGTATCGAGCACGAGAAACTTTACGCACAGTAAGAATAAGATTGTTAATAAAACCCAACAGCAAAGACTGCTCGTGTGGATGCAACAGCTTATTCTTATGTTCCTGAACAATTATGTTAAGAGTATTGAGATACCAATCAGCTTCCTTTTTTTGTTTTAGAGCATTAGACCTAAACTTCTTATAGGTAGAACTAATCCTACCAAATAAGAAGTTCTCTATATTTCCAACGACCGGTACGAAATTTTTATGGAAATAAGCATATTCAGACAAGTCAGAATAATCGGACTCATCAATCAACGATTCTATTTGAGAATAAATTTGCTCTTGTCTACCTTTTATTAGCAGCTTTGAATCATATTTTTTAAGAGCGAGATTCCTGAGGATATTACGGATATAGTTATTTAGTCTCGTTTCTCGAGGCTGAGAAGAATTACTCTGGGCTGTTTCATCTTCAAGAAGTTCATTATCGTCATCCTCCGGGATTTCCCATGATGTTACCAATGCAAGTAATGAATTGAACAACTCTGCATCTTTTTGTATTCTCAAAAAGATTCGAGCCGCTCTGTTCTTAAAAAGTTGGTTGTGTTCCTCTGTAATTTCTTTAATACTCTTAGTGTTGGGCCCGAATGATGTAGTTCTCAAGGACTCAAGCCTAAGAAGACCTCGGATTAAATCATTGAAACTATGTGCTTCTTTGATTTCAGCGCATGTGGTAACGATAACCTTAGCTGCATTCTTCCATGGTAACATGGAATAGTCGACCTCAGCAGTCTTTCCTATCTGTTGAACAAGTGTTTTTAGATATGTGCCCTCAAATTTTTTAAGGAGATTAAGCGTTTTACGCTTGAATATTTTTTTACCTGCGAGCGGTTTTTTCTTAAATAAAAATGGTAAATCTGTCCCGGCGAGCATGTATTCATCACGTAGGATTCTTTGAAGATACTCACTCCAGACTTCAGTTTGAGAGTCAGCTTGATGTAGTCCCTCAGAAAGCATATTAGTTCGCAAATATTTGCGAAGTAGTTGTGTAGGTGAGAAGAAAATCCAAGTATTTTTATCAGCAGAAAGAATTTCGCGCTGGGTCTTTGTTAATTGAGGCTCACCATTGTACTCTCGCTGTGCATCAATATCATCAGGAGTAATGAGATATTTTAATCGCTGAATAAGTGTAGTAGTTTTACCGGTACCCGGGCCTCCATCTATGATTTCGGTAACACCGTCATAACAATGGTCAAATTTAGCTTCATTTTGAACCTCATCTAGAATAGGATTCAATCTCAATTCTGCTTGCTGACGAATAAACCGATAAGCCTCCGAGGGAATAGCTTCCATTCTTGAAAGCTCTTGTTCAAGTTCCCTAACGGCCTTAAGTGTAGCGGCAGAATCACCATTTTTTTTGGTCTCTTCAATCTTTGCCGCATACGAAAGTAATCTTTCAAGAGTGTGCTCTTGCCATGTACCGATTTTTATTGTACCAATACGAATTGGACCATTGACATTAGCACCCCATATATAGCTTGAATGTATATCGTATATTAACCGACCAACTTTTATACCAGTACCAAATTGCCGTAAGATAATTTGAGCGATGGGACGATTTTTAGAAATAGCGACAGAATTCTTTCCATATTCATTAAGGGTGTGAATAGTTCCGCTCACTTCTGTTCCACGATACGCACCAGTTATATCTCTAATTATTCGAGTGTTTGATTCTGATTCAAAATTGACAATCCATACGTAACGAATCTGGCCATTGAACTCGATAGTTCCACCAGCAATAGAAGGATTTTTAACGACCCGTTCTTTGGTCGTTCTATCTTTAATGAGTTCTGCTATTTTAACTAGTTCATTCATTCTATATAATTTCAACTTTAGTCCCAATCGTTTAAATCGTCGATATATTGGTCGGGGTCGGTTTTGTCAAAGAGATCCGACAACTCGCCCGTGTTCTCGTTATAGTCGAAGTCAACCCAGCCGTCATGTACCGGGTCGCTGTTGTAGGTGTCTAAATCTTCGTATTCGTCCATAATAAGTTAGCGATTGAAGCCTTTTGGTCGAGACCTTAGGCTAGATTTACGAAAGCGCAGCAGCGTTGCCATAACTCCTTTGACCCTATAATATTTCTTTGAAAAATAATCCCATAAGTCGGGATATATATTCTAAATAAAGACATGAACTGTTGAGGGCTACTATTATATATTTAGAAGGGTCAACAATACAAGCCCTCTACGTGTTATCCATGTTCGTATCTTTCGGCTGACAGGTTTCTTATCCAGCAGGTTGGTGTCCTGTACAAAGTTAATAAAAAAAATCCGAGAATTTGAACTCGGATGTAAAAATTGTGTGGGAGTCGGCCAAAATATTGCTCGTTAATTTTAAATTATACTTTAAACATTCAATAGTTTCCGATGGCTTAGATATATGTTAGGTCGGTTTCATCGCACGTGCGGAGCTGATTGCGGTCTCAAAAAGGTATTGTTGGTTGCTGTGGATCATGCAGTTTGAACAGAAGGTTGAGTTATATTATAAAATTACTATTGAGATATAGCAATATAGGCTACTTAAGTATTAACTGATCGACATTAAGCTGGTCGTCGATTATGAAGGCGTGGCGGCAGTCGAGGCATGCCCAGCGGGCGTTTATGACCGAGGCGGTCATCTGGGTGTGACCAAAAACAAAATAATCTGCCGTGTCAATTAAATTACTGCCATTGATTTCTCTTATATCGGCCCATACCGGTGACCCATAAGCGCAGTTGCCGCCTCGATAGGGCGATATGTAGCCAAGCAATTGTTCAATTTCATGGGGATCGGTTGGCAAGCTTTTGACTGCATCGTTGAGCATGGCGATTAATTCCTTGATTTTGTCATTGATCCCGGCCTGCTCAACCCATTCCTTTAATATCGGCGCATGAGTGAAGACCACGCAATTTCCATTGATACTCCGTTTCGTTGCTACTGACATTCTCCCGATATTGTCGAGAAGCAGATTTCTGATCTCAAACTCATTCTCGTAGTCGTAGCGACAATCTTCGCCGAAGCTGCACAGATAGTGTAAGTCGTGATTGCCAAGGAGTAGCTGACAGTTTGGATGTTCATTCGTATAGGCGAGCAACTCCTTTAAATTTTGCAGAGACTCTGCCCGAGATATCCCTTCAGCTGAATAGGGGTCGTGGTAATCACCGAGAAATATCGTGTCGAGTTCGGGGTATTGCCCTACGGCATCTTTCCAGAATTTCCGCCCGTGAACATCGGGTATCACTAACACTTGTTGCATAGCTCTCAAATAGACACTAATCCCCTCAATGATCATTACGGTCAAAGAGGGGACAGGTAGATAAGTTTTTTGATTATAGCGCGATCAGTTCTTCGATCTTTGCTTTCAGGTTTTCTTTAGTCTGAGAGCCGGCAAGACGTATTGTGGTTTTCTCGCCGTTTTTGTAGAACAGGATTGTGGGAAGAGCCATAATGCGGTTTTTCCCGGCGAAATCCGATTCTTCCTCTACATTGTATTTTCCTATCACTGCTTTGCCTTCGTATTCGGCGGCAAGTTCGTCAATAGTCGGGGCCATAGCGATGCATGGACCACACCATGTTGCCCAGAAATCGATAACTACAGGTTGGCCGGTAGCAATGATTTCCTCAACGTTTTCATCAGTAAATGTAAAAGCCATTGTTTCTTTAGATTAAATTATTATTTTGTGTTAGTTAAATTCATATTCGAGCTCCATTGTGTCGAGTTTACCCAAGAGGTCTTTTGTCAGGGGCAAACGATTGGGGGTAGTCAGCGTGACAGAGCGATTTGCTTCAGAGTCATATACTTTGAAATTGAGGTTAACTCCGGGCTGATTTCCGCCGATTAGTTCCGAAAATATATCGGTGAAGGCTTGATTTATGTCGGCCGGATGGAGTTTGATTGTGATTCCGTGGATTAATGTGCCTTTTACCTCTTCGAGTAATTTGATTTGCTGAAGTTGAAATTTAAGCTCACCTGCACGATTTCGAGCATACTTTCCGATGACGTAGACCGGTGTGCCGACTTGACCAAAGTTGCCGAAAGTTATGAAGTCTTTTCCGAAAAGCATCACTTCGGTCGATCCGGCAAAATCTTCAATCTTTAATCGGCCGTAAGGGTTGCCGCTCTTAGCTATTTTCTGTTCGTAGGCCGTTACCATTCCGGCAAACGTTATTTCTTCATCTTCAACAATGTTTTTTTGAGATGCAAAATCGGCGATAGTTGTCGAACAACCATATTTTACTTCAATGGTGTATGGGTCAAGCGGATGTGCCGATAAAAACATACCGACTAATTCACGCTCTTTTTCAAGTCGTACAACGTTAGCCCATGGCTCGGCTGCTTTAATTGTTGGCCTCCCGGCAGTGTTCATCTCAAGATCATCGCCGAAGAGTGATTCCACTTTGCTGTTTTGGGCTTGCTGAAAGAGCTGACCATACTTTAACAGCTGCTCGGACAGCAACTCATCCCGATTGTTCTTTTCAAAGAAATCTTCACGCTTTATCTCGGTAAAGCAATCAAATGCTCCTGCCATTGCAAGCGACTCAAACGTGCGCCGGTTGAGCGAGCTTAATGGGACTCGCTCTACGAAATCGTAAATTGATTTAAAGGCTCCACCTTCTTTGCGGGCTTTGATGATGTCATGCGCGACATTTTCACCGACGCCTTTGATTGCAGCTATGCCAAAACGAATATCGCCTTGAGCATTCACACCAAAGTCGCCGAAACTTTCGTTAACATCGGGTCCCTTAACCGGGATGCCGAGCGACTTACATTCATCCATAAACACCGCAAGTTTGGCTATATCATTGCGGTTACGCGACAACACGGCTGCCATATATTCGGCAGGATAGTTGGCCTTGAGATAGGCTGTTTGATAGGCTACCCAGCTATAACAAGTGGCGTGAGATTTGTTAAAGGCGTAAGACGCAAATTTCTCCCAGTCAGCCCATATCTTTTCAAGAACTTTCGGATCATGACCGTTAGCCTGTCCGCCTTCGAGGAATTTTCCTTTCAGTTCGTTCATTTTTGCGATGAGCTTCTTACCCATCGCTTTACGCAAAGTATCGCTCTCGCCACGAGTAAAGTTGGCAAGCAGGCGCGACAATAACATCACCTGTTCTTGGTAAACTGTCACACCATAGGTGTCCTTCAAATATTTTTCCATTACAGGAATATCGTATGTGATGGGCGAGCGACCATGCTTTCGCGCGATGAAGTCGGGTATATAATCCATGGGCCCCGGGCGGTAGAGGGCATTCATGGCTATCAGATCCTCAAACGTTGAGGGTTGCAGTTCTCGCAGATATTTCTGCATGCCGGGCGATTCAAACTGGAAAGTGCCGGTGGTTTTACCGTCGCAATACAGTTTATAGGTTTTCTCATCGTCGATCGGAGCGTTGTCAATGTCAATTGTGATTCCTCTTGAAAGCTTGATGTTTTCTACGGCATCTTTGATGATCGACAATGTTTTTAGCCCCAGGAAGTCCATTTTGATTAAGCCGGTTTCCTCAATAACACGACCTTCATATTGCGTAACGAGCAACTTACCTTCGAGTTTATCAACGGCGGTTGATACCGGTACCCAATCGGTTATATCATCACGACAAATAATTACACCGCAAGCATGAACTCCGGTATTCCTTACGTTGCCTTCCAGTTGGTTGGCATATTGCAGTGTTTCTCTGATCAATGGATTGTAACTATCCATTTCGGCTTTGAATTCGGGCAGGTATTCCAGGCAGTTGGCAACCGTTGCAGGCAATTCCTTTCCGTTTTTCTCCGGCATGTGTTTCGGTATCAACTTGGTCAGACGGTCACTTTCGGCAAGGGGCAAATCCTCTACGCGGGCAACATCTTTAATAGCCGATTTTGCGGCCATCGTACCGTAGGTGATGATATGAGCCACTTTCTCCTCCCCGTATTTCTGAGTAACGTAGTTGAGTACCTTTATTCGACCGTCATCATCGAAATCGATATCAATATCAGGGAGCGAAATACGGTCGGGATTTAAAAAACGTTCAAACAGCAAGTCATATTTCACCGGGTCGATTTGTGTTATTCCCAGACAATATGCTACAGCCGAGCCTGCTGCAGACCCACGACCCGGACCAACGCTGACATCAAGCTTGTGACGCGCCGCATTGATAAAGTCTTGCACAATTAAGAAGTAACCGGGGAAACCCATAGTTTTCATTATGTGCAGCTCGAATTTCAATCGCTCCTCTAATTCGGGTGTTAGATTTTCGCCATAACGGCGGTGTGCCCCTGCCATCGCGAGCTCTTTGAGGTAGTCGGCTTCAAATTTAATGCGATATAACTTGTCATAGCCCCCGAGCTTTTCTATTTTTGCTTCCGCCGCTTCTTGTGAAAGGACTATATTGCCGTTTTCGTCGCGTGTAAACTCGTTGAATAAATCTTCGTGAGTAAGACGTTGGCGATATTCCTCCTCGGTGCCAAATTCTTTTGGAATTTCAAAGAAAGGCATGATTGGGCCGTGGTCAATGTCGTAAAACTCCACCTTTTCAAGTACCTCAGTGGTATTGGTAATTGCCTCGGGAATATCACTGAACAGGGAACTCATCTCGGCAGTAGTTTTCATCCACTCCTGTTTGGAGTAGAGCATACGCCCCTCGTCAGAGAGCTTTTTGCCGGTTGAAACACAAATCAATCGTTCATGAGCCTCAGCATCATCTTCATTTACGAAATGTACATCGTTGGTAGCGACCAGCTTGATGTTATGCTTCCTCGCAAAATCTATCAACACAGGATTGACTTGTTCCTGAATTGGATAAACATCGTGGTTAGCCCGTTGCACTGTGGCTTTGTGGCGTTGAAGCTCCAAATAGTAGTCATCACCAAACACGCGCTTAAACCAAAGTATGCTCTTTTCAGCTTCTTCTATCTCTCCGGTTTGAATTAACCGAGGAATTTCGCCACCTAAACATGCTGAGCACACAATAAGTCCTTCGGCGTGCTTCTCAAGTTCTTGTTTGTCGGTGCGTGGATGTGAATAAAAACCCTGAGTCCAAGCCGTAGAGACTAACTTGATTAAGTTCTTATAACCTTTTAAATTCTTGGCTAAGACCACCAGATGCCGCCCGGTGTCGCGCTTGTCGGTATGTTCGTGCAACGTTTTATTAGCAACATACATCTCGCATCCGAAGATAGGCTTGAAAATCTTCTGCTCGACTTTTGCCAATTCATTACGTTTGTCTTCAAGAGCTCCGGTAGTGTCGTTATTGGCTTCTAATTCAGCAATCTCTTTTTTTAGAGATTTAATTGCATCCTTTGTCTTGCCATTTTTCTTTTTGACATAATTGAAAAATTCTTTTATGCCAAACATATTGCCATGGTCGGTTAACGCTATGCCGGGCATTCCATCAGCCATAGCCTTGTCTACTAAAGCGTTGATTGATGCTTGCCCATCAAGTATTGAATATTGAGAGTGCACATGCAAATGCACGAATTTTCCGGAATCAGACATTTGTAAAGAATTGGTTCGAGTGGATAAAAAACTTCTGCGAAGTTCTTAAGTTGTTCTTAATAAGTGATGTATTTCGTTGGTATTGTTGTGGTACATTGGCGTTCCAATGATTGCTTACACAAAAGTACTCATTTTTATTCAAATTACCAAACGCCCGAATTTATCAAATTCAACCAAATTATATGCCACACGCCTCCCTTAATCCTATTAATCTTAATGAGTCTTATAAATCGTTTAAGTCTATGAATAAAACTATTTATCCTCAGTAGGCGTCTGTCCCTTTGTCGTATTATTAATTGTGGTATATACATATAATAATGAGTAGGAGGTGATTGGAGGAGATTTTTATGTTGCAGAGCATATTTTTTGAAAAATAGTT
>CAMWUH010000064.1 GCA_947177325.1 uncultured Bacteroidales bacterium | reverse complement strand
CCGCCTACCCGCCATTTTTTTCTTATGCGACGGCTTCCCCCTATATCACGACCCTAGAGTTGGTCTTTTGGGCCTATTGGGCCTATTGGGCTTATTGGGCTTATCGGCCCTATTGACCCATTTTCCGGCGCTCCCATTATCCCTATTGGCCTTATTAGGCTTATTGGGCTTATTGGGCTTATTGGGCTTATCTTGTGAATATTTTTTTGCATTTTAATTAAAAAAACTTTAACAAAATTTTGTTATATCAAAAATCTTCATTATTTTTGCAAGTGTAAAGGACCCCTCATAGCTGAAGGGTCCGGAGTCACGAGCCCCAAGCTGTGAAGTTCGGCAACTCTTGGCTTAGAGTAAATGCTTAATTATAACATAATTAACCCACTTTACTCATTATGGTTAAAGGAAATGTAAGTATGATTTAATCTTGATTCAAGGCTTGCGCAGTTCGCAACGTTGAATTATTACAACGAACAGCGCCTGCCGGCAAATCCGTCTTTTTGACTTTAATCCGGAAAACCCGTGGAGGGTCATCCGGATTTTTTTTGCTATATAAGGAGAGGGGGCGAGAAGTTCCTAAAAAACTTTTTTCAAAAAAAGTTGGTAAATACCAAGATAATAACTAATTTTGCAAAGTTTTTCCACACTTACGCAATCATGGGAAAGTTCACCGAATTCAAATTACCGCTAAAAAGCATCCCCGTAGGGTCGCAAGAGTTTGAATACAAACTCAATAAGCAGTTCTTCGTCAACATGGAAAACAACGATGTGCGCGACGCCGACATCCTTGTTGACCTCACCGTAGACCACCGCAACGATTGCTACACCCTCTACTTCAAGCTCGACGGCGAAGTAGTTGTGGCCTGCGACCGCTGCCTTGACGATCTGCATTTGCCAATCGACACGGAATACTCAATCGTGGTGAAATATGGCGATGATTATGACGACTCGTCCGATGAATTCCTTGTTATTCCCGAAAGCGACAATTACCTGAATGTCGCTTACATGATACACGACACCGTGGCGCTCGCTATTCCAATCAAGCATGTTCATCCGCTTGGCAAATGTAACCGCGCTATGAGTTCGCTGCTGAAAAAACATCGGGCCGGAAATTCGGGCGAAGACACCGAGCTCGAAGATTCGCTCATCGAAGAGATGGACCAAATGGACGACGACCTCTCTTCGGGCGCAACCGACTCACGCTGGGACAAGCTGAAAGACTTTAATCCCGAAGCTTAAGCCGGCTCTACAAAAATATGACCTTCAAACGGCTCTCCATGCGAGCCGTCAATTAAATAAAGAATATTAACCGATAAAGAATAAAACAAAATGGCACATCCTAAACGAAAACAATCAAAAACTCGCACCGCAAAACGTAGAACTCACGACAAAGCAGCTATGCCCACACTTGCTATCTGCCCCAACTGCGGCGCTTGGCACGTTTATCACTGTGTGTGCAAAGAGTGTGGTTACTACCGCGGCAAAATCGCTATCGAAAAAGCTGCCGTTTAATCGGATTAAACAACCAATGTAACGCGGGGTAGCCATGGCTATAGCCCGCTTACGCCATTCCGGCGCTGCCCTTGATTGTGTCTGCCGGAACCCGATTCCCATTCACTCACCAACAATCAACCCCAACAACAATGGTCAACGCAAAAATATCAGGAATCGCTTCTTACGTGCCTGACGACATCCTCGACAACCACATGCTCTCGGAGATGGTTGAAACTACCGACGAGTGGATCACCACCCGCGTAGGCATCAAAGAACGTCGCATTCTTCACCTCGAAGGGGAAGGCTCTTCATATCTCGGTGCTAAAGCAATCGAGAAACTTGTTGCAGACTACAACCTCGACAAAAACGAAATCGACCTCGTTATCTGCGCCACTTCCAACCCCGACTACCGTTTCCCGTCAACAGCTTCGGTAATCATTGAAAAAACCGGGTTGAAAAAGGCTTACGGCTACGACATTCAGGCCGCTTGTGCCGGCTTCATCGTGGCACTGCAAGACGCTACTGCTTACATCCGTTCAGGAATATATAAAAAAGTTGTGGTGGTTTGCGCCGAAAAAATGTCGTCAATGGTCAACTACGCTGACCGCACCACCTGCGCCCTCTTCGGCGATGCTGCTGCTGCCGTTATCGTTGAGCCTACTGAGGAAGAAAACATCGGCGTAATAGATGCTGTGCTCCACGTTGATGGTTCAGGTCGCGACCACCTGCTCATGAAAGCCGGTGGCTCGGTAAAACCCGCCAGTCACGAAACCATCGATGCAGGCGAAAACTTCCTCTATCAAGAGGGTAAACAAGTTTACAAAAACGCCGTTACCGATATGCTGACCTCAAGTCTCGACGTGATGCAACGCAACAATCTCACAGTTGATGATGTCGACTACCTCATTCCCCACCAGGCTAACTTGCGCATCATCGAAGCTGTTTCGTCGCGCGCAGGATTCCCCTCGGAAAAGGTGTTGGTCAACATCGAGCACTACGGTAACACATCGGCTGCTTCAATTCCCCTCTGCCTCGACGAGTTTAAAGGCACTCTGAAAAAAGGCGACCGCCTGCTGCTAACCGCATTCGGCGCCGGCTTTACCTGGGGAGCCATGTATTTGGTATGGGCTATCTAAGTCCGGTAGCAATAGGAACTCAATCCATTGCGCACAATCAGGCCCCGACCTGAGCCGAAAAGGCTATCATCGCTCTTAAATTTTGTTAAAATACTAAAAATAGCATCTCCACGGGTGCTATTTTTTGTTTTAATTACAGTAAATAATTTATCTCACTGAAAACACACAAAAAAACGTTTCATCATGTCAACTGAAAACACTACTCCCATCACTCCCGACGATATCGCCAACCTCGAAGCAGCCGAAACCGCTGAAACCGCCGAAGCAATGCTCCGCGATGACGCCTCAATCATTGGCGAACTCGCTCCGGCTCCGGCAGCCGACCCCAAACTCAATCCGGGCCATAAAAGCGGTTTTGTCAACATTGTCGGCAACCCCAACGTGGGCAAATCAACTTTGATGAACGACCTCGTAGGGGAGCGCGTCAGCATCATAACCTCCAAAGCACAAACAACACGCCACCGCATAATGGGCATTGTTAACACGCCAGACTATCAAATCGTATTCTCCGACACTCCCGGTGTGCTCGCCCCGAAATATAAACTCCAGGAGAGCATGCTCAGCTACTCGGAAGGTGCATTGACCGATGCCGACATATTGCTCTACGTCACCGACGTGGTGGAAGACCCGACCAAAAACGCCGATTTTCTGGCTAAAGTAGCCAAGGAGAAAATACCTGTATTGCTGGTAATAAATAAAATCGACCTTATCAAATCGCAGGAAGAGCTCGAAGCCATTGTAAGCCGCTGGCGCGAGCTTTTGCCCAACGCCCAGATTTTCCCCACCTCGGCTAAAGAACATTTCAACGTCACCAATCTGATGACACGCATCGTTGAACTTCTTCCCGAAGGTGACCCCTACTTTGGCAAAGACGCGCTGACCGACAAGCCCGCCCGATTCTTCGTCACAGAAATCATTCGCGAAAAAATCCTTCTCAACTACGACAAAGAGGTGCCATATTCAACCGAAGTTATCGTTGAGAAATTTGAAGAGAAGGAGAAATCAATCCATATAATGGCCGTAATTTATGTGGAGCGCGACTCTCAAAAGGGCATTATCATAGGCAAAGGGGGCGTGAAGCTCAAACATATCGGCATCGATGCCCGCAAGGATATCGAAAAATTCTTCGGCAAGAGTGTCTATCTGGAGTTGTTTGTCAAAGTAGAGCCCAACTGGCGCAACCGCGAAAACAAGCTAAAACAATTCGGCTACGTTGAATAACCGGCCTATATTTGTAAATCACGCTAATTTAAATTAACTTTGTATAACCTCAACTGCGATGTTGAGGTTAGCAACGTTTTCAACTTTAACAATCTAATTAACTCTAAATATATGGGACAATTAGTAGCGATAGTCGGTAGGCCCAACGTAGGTAAGTCAACCCTCTTTAACCGACTCACGCAATCACGCACAGCAATCGTTGACGACACAGCCGGCACCACTCGCGACCGCCAATATGGCAAGGTGGACTGGAACGGCAAAGAATTTTCAATCGTCGACACCGGCGGTTGGGTAGTCAACTCCGATGATATTTTTGAAAGCGAAATTAACCGACAGGTTAACCTCGCCATTGAGCAGGCCGATGAAATACTTTTCGTGGTCGACGCTATGAACGGCGTTACCGACCTTGACGACCACGTGGCTGAAATTTTGCGCAAATCGCGCAAGCCCGTTACTTTGGTAGCCAACAAAGTTGACTCCAACGACTGGCTCTATAATGTGCCGGAATTTTATGCCCTTGGCCTCGGTGAGCCGTTCCCGATCTCAGCCGTAAGCGGTTTCGGTACCGGCGACCTTCTCGATGAAGTCGTAAAAAAACTTCCCGAAAAAGATGACAGCGAAGAGGATGCTCTCGAAGCTATTCCGAAATTTGCCATTGTAGGGCGTCCTAACGCCGGCAAATCCTCGCTTATCAACGCCTTTATTGGGGAAGACCGCCACATCGTTACCGACATTGCCGGCACCACCCGCGACTCTATCTATACCCGCTATAACAAATTCGGCTTTGACTTCTATCTGGTCGATACGGCCGGTATTCGCAAGAAAACCAAAGTAAACGAAGATATTGAATACTATTCGGTAATCCGCTCCATACGCGCCATCGAAGCAGCCGATGTGTGTATTCTGATGATTGACGCCACTCGCGGCATCGAGGCGCAGGACGGAGCTATCTTCTCGCTTATTCAGCGCAACAAGAAGGGGCTCGTGGTTTGCGTCAACAAATGGGACCTCGTTGAGGATAAATCAACCGAAGCCATCAAGACCTTTGAAGCTGCAATTCGCGAGCGATTCGCACCGTTTACCGACTTCCCTATCATCTTCGGCTCGGCACTGACCAAGCAGCGCATCTTCAAGGTGCTCGAAACAGCTGTTGAAGTTTATAAAAACCGCGAGCGCGTAATTCCCACTTCGCAGCTCAACACCTATCTGCTCGAAGCCATCGCAGCTTATCCGCCACCTGCCAACAAAGGAAAATACGTCAAAATCAAATATATCACAATGCTCAAAGGGGCGAAGATACCGACATTCATCTTCTTCTGCAACCTGCCACAGTGGGTTAAGGAACCTTATCGCCGCTATCTCGAGAACAAGATTCGCGAGCATTGGGATTTCCACGGCACCCCTATCAACGTGTTTATGCGCGAAAAATAATCAATTGATATAATTCCGAGCCGACACTGACACACAGTCAGGGCCGGCTCTGCATTAAAAATAGTCGATATAACCTTAAACCTCCCTCACTATGGATAACTTTACTTACTGCTCCCCCACGCGATATTTGTTCGGACGCGACACCGAAAACTCAACCGGCGAACAACTCGCCGCTATCGGCTGCAAGAAGGTGCTGATGGTCAGCGGCCATTCGTCGGCTCGCAAAAGCGGCTTGCTTGATCGAGTGGAAGCCTCGCTGCGCCAAGCCGGAATTGAATGGGTTGAACTTACCGGCATCGACCCTAACCCTACCGACGACCGAGTTTACGAAGGCATTGGTCTCGGCCACCGCGAAGTCATCGACGGTATTCTCGCCGTTGGAGGCGGCTCAGTGATCGACACTGCCAAAGCCATCGCCGCAGGCATCCCCTACGACGGCGATTTCTGGGACTTCTTTACAGGCAAACCCGTTGAATACGCTTTGCCAATCGGTGTGGTTCTTACTATCCCCGCCGCCGGCAGCGAAGGCTCCGGCAACGCCGTCATTACTAAAAAAGACGGCCTGCGAAAAATCTCAATACGCACCGACTACTGGCTCCGACCAAAATTTGCTATCCTCAATCCGCAGCTGACCGAAACTCTGCCTCACAATCAGATCGTGGCCGGCATTGCCGACATGATGGCACACATCATGGAGCGCTACTTCTCCCCCACCACTGACTGCGCCACCACCGACCGCATATCGGAAGGACTATTGAAAGCCATCATCGAGGATGCTCACCGGGCAGCAGCTCCTACGTTTGACTATCAGGCGCGAGCCAACATAATGTGGGCCGGCACACTGGCCCATAACGGCATTTGCGGATGCGGACGTGTCGAGGACTGGGCGAGCCACGGACTGGAGCATGAAATCAGTGCCGTTTATGGCGTTACGCACGGTGCAGGCCTTGCGGTAGTGTTCCCGGCATGGCTGACCTACGTATCGCAGACCAAGCCCGAGAAAGTGGCTCAATTTGCCCGCCGGGTGTTTGACGTCCGCGACCACGACGACCGCGCAGCTGCCGCCGAAGGCATCTCCGCATTAAAAGCATTTTTCAGCTCATTAGGATTGCCAATCACATTTGGCGAGCTCGGCATCACCGACCCCGACATACCGCAATTGGTGAAGCGGGTACACATCAACAAAGGGGAAGTATTCGGCGGCTACTTCCGCCTGACCCAATCCGACACCTTCGAAGTCTACAAGCTTATGCTCTAACCCGTTGAGGCATCGTCTGCTTAACCAATAGCCGATACCACCTAAGTTGCCATAGCCGGCTTAATCCATCTTACATTCTTATCCGCAGAGCGGTTTCACTCACCAACCTGTCTGCTATCTCACAAAAACATCAGCCCCTCCGATCGGTGATTGCCGAAAGGAGGGGCTGAATATTTATAAATCAATCGGGTTGATTAGTCTTGGTTGTTGCTATCGTCGCGGCGGGGTTGGCGGGGAGCGCGGTCACCACGGTCGCGGCGAGGGCCACGGTCGTTGCGACGGTCGCCGGCATCACGGCGGGGAGCACGTTCGGCGCGGGGAGCACGTTGAGGCTCTACCCAGCCTTCGGGTTTTTCCTGAAGGGCGCGCATCGAGAGGCGATATTTACCTGATTTGGGGTCGATTTCAATGAGTTTCACCTCAACAGTATCACCCTCTTTGAGGCCTGATGCTTCCATGTTTTCGAGACGATCCCATGAGATCTCAGAGATGTGGAGGAGACCGTCGCGGTTAGGCATGAACTGCACGAATGCACCAAAGTCGAGGATTGAACGGACAGTGCCTGTGTAGGTCTTGCCCTCTTCGGGGAGTTGAACGATGGCGTTGATCATCTCCAGAGCCTTGTCGATAGAGTCGCGGTTGGGGGCGGCAACTTCGATATAGCCGTGGTCGTCGATTTCGTCGATTGAAACAACAGCGCCTGACGCTTCCTGAATGCCTTGGATAACTTTTCCGCCCGGGCCAATGACAGCACCGATAAGTTCTTTGGGGATAGTCATTGTCACGATGCGAGGCACCTGAGGTTTGTAATCTTCGCGAGGAGCGGGAATGGTTTGCTCAATGATGTTGAGGATGTGGAGGCGTCCGTCGCGAGCCTGGTTAAGCGCGCGCTCAAGGATTTCGTAAGAGAGACCGTCGCACTTGATATCCATTTGAGTGGCAGTGATACCTTCGCGAGTACCGGTCACTTTGAAGTCCATGTCGCCGAGGTGGTCTTCGTCGCCGAGGATGTCGGAGAGGATGGCATATTTATCGCTTTCAGTGTCGGTGATCAAGCCCATTGCGATACCTGACACGGGGCGTTTCATTTTCACACCTGCATCGAGGAGGGCGAGGGTACCGGCACAAACTGTTGCCATTGATGATGAGCCGTTTGACTCAAGAATGTCACTGACGATGCGGCAAACGTAGGGGAAATCATCGGGGAACATGCGTTTCAGGGCGCGGTGAGCGAGGTTACCGTGGCCGATTTCGCGACGGCCGACACCGCGTTGTGCTTTAGCTTCGCCAGTAGAGAAGGGGGGGAAGTTGTAGTGGAGGAGGAAACGCTCGCGACCTTGATTGAGCACGTCGTCAACAATTTTTTCATCGAGCTTGGTGCCGAGAGTAACGGTTGAGAGTGATTGAGTTTCGCCGCGTGTGAATACTGCCGATCCGTGGGGAGCCTGGAGATAATCTACTTCGGCCCAGATGGGGCGGATTTGAGTTGTTTGACGGCCGTCGAGGCGCATACCTTCGTCGAGGATGCAGCGACGCACGGCTTCTTTTTCAACGTCGTGGTAGTAGCGCTTAACGAGGGGAGCTTTTTCGTCGCGAACCTCTTCGGGGAGTGATTCGATATACTCGTCGCAGATGGCGTCGAATGAGCGTTGACGCCAGTGCTTGTCGGCGTTTCCGGCTTTAGCGATAGCGTAGGCTTTGTCGTAGCATTTTGCTTTTACGTCGGCGCGGAGCTCTTCGTCGTTAACTTCGTGATTGTATTCGCGTTTAACAGTTGAACCGACTTCTTTGGCGAGCTCAATCTGAGCCAGGCACTGCTCTTTGATAGCAGCGTGTGCAGCTTTGAGGGCTTCGAGGAGCTCGGCTTCAGACACTTCGTTCATTTCGCCTTCGACCATCATGATATTGTCGTAGGTGGCGCCTACCATAAGCTCCATATCGGCTTGTTCGAGCTGTTCGAAAGTGGGGTTGATAACAAATTCGCCGTTGATGCGGGCAACACGTACTTCAGAGATAGGACCGTTGAAGGGGATATCGCTGACGGCGAGGGCAGCAGAAGCGGCCAAGCCTGCAAGCGCATCGGGCATGTCAACGCCATCAGAAGAGTACATTGTGATGTTGACAAAAGTATCGGCGTGGTAGTTAGAGGGGAAGAGGGGGCGGAGCACGCGGTCGACAAGACGAGAGGTGAGAATTTCGTAGTCAGAAGCGCGGCCTTCGCGTTTTTGGAAGCCGCCGGGGAAGCGGCCGTTAGATGAGAATTTCTCTTTGTATTCAACTTGGAGGGGCATGAAATCGACGCCTTCGCCAGCTTCTTTAGCCGAAACGACAGTTGCCAAAATCATTGTGCCACCCATGCGCAATTCCACTGCGCCGTCGGCTTGCTTTGCGAGCTTGCCGGTTTCAATAGTGATCTCGCGGCCATCGGGCAGGGAGATTGTCTTCTTAACGGGGTTCATGACAATTAATTAGTCTATTTCTTTAAATTTATTTTTAAACTGCAAAAAATTCACGCAAAGATACAACTTTTTTGGCACTTATGTGCTACACACATTAATTAATTTACTAAAATTTATTTAAAATTTCGCCCAAATCCTCTGTCTTTTGCAGCGAAGCAGTTGCCAACGTTACAAAATCCGTTATATTCCACGTTAGTCAAACAATGGGTCAATGTAGAAAAGCGGTTGTTAAATATGAAAGAGACTGGTAGATATTATTTGTTTGCACAACATCGTCCACACTTTCAGCGTGGACTCAACGCT
>CAMWUH010000063.1 GCA_947177325.1 uncultured Bacteroidales bacterium | reverse complement strand
ACACCCTAGAGTTCGTCGGCAGCGTCAGATGTGTATAAGATTAAGCTTTGGTGCAGGAGCAAAACTCCTATGCCGGAGTCACTAACAAGCACCTCGGCAAAAAAGCCGATGTCATTTGCGTGGCTTACGAGGGGATGGACCGCTTCTTCCCCGCCGACCGCATCGTGATGACAGGCAACCCCGTGCGCCGCAATATCGTAGAGTGCGATGTTGATCGAGCCGAAGCCAAAAAGCAGCTCGGCTTTGACCCTGACAAACCACTGGTGGCCGTTGTTGGCGGCAGCCTCGGCGCCCGCACTCTCAACGACTCGATGAAGCTTGCTCTCAAGGCGCTGGTTACTTACGGCGCTCAAGTGCTGTGGCAAACCGGCCGCATCTACGCCGATGAATGTCAGCCGGTGGCTGAAGGCATCGAAGGGGTGCAATGCATGCCGTTCGTAAGCCGCATGGACCTGGTTTATCGCGCCGCTGATGTGATGGTGTCGCGCGCCGGTGCATCAACCATATCTGAGATTCAGCTCGTTGGAGCGCCTACAATCCTGGTGCCCTCGCCCAACGTGGCCGAAGATCATCAGCGCAAAAATGCCGAAGCTCTGGCCAATCGTGCCGCCGCCATAATGATACTCGACGCTGACTGCCGCTCTAACCTCGGCAAAACCATCATCGACCTGCTCGACAACGAAGCCAAGCGCACCGCTCTGAGCCAAAACGCTCTGAAAATGGCGCTCCCCAATGCCGACGCGCTAATCGTTGACCGCGCTCTTGAATTGATTAATTCAAAAAATCAAAGTAAATGAACTACGATAAAATCTACTTCGTCGGTGCCGGAGGCATAGGCATGGCAGCTCTTGAGCGTTACTTCCTCGCTCGCGGAATGCGTGTGGCCGGCTACGACCGCACCGCCACCGCACTGACCGACGCTCTGCAAGCCGAAGGAGTCGACATAACTTTCGACGAAAGTGCCGAAGCCATCAACCCCGATTTCCGCGACCCGGAGTCGACCATGGTCGTCTATACACCGGCCATCCCGGCCGATCATCCCGGCCTTAACTATTTCCTCAACAACGGCTTTAAAGTTATCAAGCGCGCCGCTCTTTTGGGCGAAATCACTCGCTCATCGCGCTCCCTATGCTTTGCAGGAACCCACGGCAAAACCACCACCTCGTCAATGGCGGCCCACATTCTGACCACTGCACGAGTGAAATGCAACGCCTTTCTGGGAGGTGTGCTCCGCAACTACAACTCCAACTATCTGCTTAGCGCCACATCGCCCTACTCCGTTATCGAAGCCGATGAATTCGACCGCTCTTTCCATCACCTCAACCCCTACATCGCTGTCGTCACTGCCACCGACCCTGACCACCTCGATATTTACGGCACCGAAGAGGCTTATCTCGAAGCATTTACCAAATTCACAACCCTCATTCAGCCCGGCGGAGCGCTGGTGATGCACACCGGATTGAAATTTCGCCCCGAAGTTGGGCCCGACGTGAAAATTTACACCTACGGACGCGACCACGGCGACTTCCACGCGGCCAATATCTCCTACGAAAACGCCACCATCACCTTCGACCTCATCACCCCCAAAGGCATCATTGCCGGCATTGAGCTCGGAGTGCCCGTTGATATCAACATTGACAACGCCGTGGCAGCGGCGGCTGCAACCTGGCTCACCGGCGATGTCACCTCCGATGATATTCGCCTCGCCATGTCAACCTTCAAGGGAGCCAAACGTCGCTTTGAATTCCATCTCAAAGAGGGCGCCGACGGCCGTGCAATTATCGACGACTACGCTCATCACCCCGATGAAGTTAAAGCGGCAATCAGCTCAATCAAAGCACTTTACCCCGGGCGTCACCTCACCGTGGCCTTCCAGCCGCACCTCTATAGCCGCACCCGCGACTTCGCGCATGAATTTGCCGAAGCACTCTCAATGGCCGACACCGTTGTGCTCCTCGACATTTACCCCGCACGCGAGCTCCCGATTCCCGGAGTAACGTCGCAAATCATTCTCGACGAGATAAAATGTGCTAAAAAGTTGTTAATTAGCCTCGATGAGTTGCCACAAACCATAAAAAATCTTAACTTTGACATTCTTTTGACCCTTGGAGCCGGCAACATTGACTCCTCCCTCCCCCAATTGGTTGCCGACGCCACAGGCTCTAAATAAAGTTTAACCGCGTAAACCCTCCCATTGAAATGACCCGCCAAGGCATCGTTTATCTGCTGCTGACCGTTGTGCTCGTGAGCTATCTGCTGATAGCCACAGGCGCCTCGCGCTCTATGGCCTACGCTGCCCCCTGCTGCGGGGTTGACATACGGGTGCGCGACAACGCTATGAGCCCGTTCGTCACCCCCGACGACATCGACCACGAACTGGGCGGCATGCGTGCCGCCGCCGACTCTATGTCGATGGGCGAGTTTAACCTCCTCAACATTGAGAAGCGCCTGACAGCCCTCCCCAATATCGAAAAGGTCAACTGTCTGCGCCAGAACAACGACCGATTGCTCATCGACGTTGAGCCTATGGTGCCGGTTGCGCGCGTTTACGATAGCGGGAAAGTTTACTACATCAGCGAATCAGGTAAAAAACTGACCGCCTCAAAGCGCTATCGCATCGACGTGCCGATTATCGTGGGCCGTTTCGACTCCATCAACTCCCCGGTGACCGTTGTGCCCCTTATCAAAGCCGTTGAAGCCTCTGAGGAGCGCAAATCAATCGTCGATTACTACCAGGTCAACTCCAAAGGCGACATTTTCATAGTGCCACGACTGACAGGCCACCTCATCAACTTCGGCGACACCACGGCCATCGACTCCAAATTTGAGCGCCTTAGCCGTTTCTACACCAAGGTAATGCCCGTCAAAGGCTGGGACTACTACAATGTCATCAACCTAAAATATGCCGGGCAGGTGATAGCTGAAATTGCCCCCAACCGTCAGAAAAGCGACTTCGTGCCTTACACCGAAGAAGATTTTGAGGTGGAAACACCCATCGACAACGCCGAAGCTGCTGAAATCGACACCGAAACTATCAAACCAACAATTAATTAACCCACCCGATAACCTCATCACCCACCATAACAACCTACATTTACATGGAAGAAAACTACATAGTAGCAATTGAAATCGGTAGCGCCAAAATCAAAGGTGCCCTCGCCCTGATCGAACCATCGGGCATGCTCAATATCCTGGCTGTGCATGAAGAGCCTCTGATTGACTCCGTGCGCTACGGACAAATCAAAAACGTGGAGGAAACCGCCTCACGCATTGAGCGTATTCGCCGCCGATTGGAGGCCAACCACTCCGTTACGCCCAACAAAATCACCGGCTGCTATGTAGGCTTGAGCGGACTGTCGCTCGGCTCTATCTCTGCCTCAGCCACAATCGATTTTGACATTGAAACCGAAGTGACCAACGAAACCCTTGAGTTGCTGAAAACTCAGGCCATCAACTCTATTTTCACCGAAAACACCATCTATCAGGTTACTACTCGCGAAATTTTGGTTGACAAGCGAGCCACTTCCAATCCCGTAGGCACTTATGCCCGCACTGTCACCGGCAAATTTGTGGCCGTTTGCGGCGCTCCCGGGCTGATGAGCAACATTAACCGCGTGTTTAACGAACGCCTCCACCTGACGGTCAACGGCACCATCGTGTCGGCCACTGCACTGGCTGCCACAGTGCTCACCCCCGACGAGCGCAACCTCGGCTGCATGCTCGTGGACTTCGGCGCCGAAACCACCACCGTGGCTATCTACAAAAAGGGCGTTCTCCAATATCTCTCGACACTCCCAATGGGCTCGCGCAACATCACCCGCGACCTCATGGCCCTGACCTACATTGAAGAGCGTGCCGAAGAAATCAAGCGCACCCTCGGCGTGGCTATCCAAGGCGACGACACCCCCCACATCACTACCGACGGCATCGAGCAGCCTGAAATCAACAACTACATCGCTGCCCGCACCGGCGAAATCATTGCCAACATTCTCGCCCAAATCGAATGGGCCGGCCTTAAACCCTCCGACCTCCCCGCAGGCATCATTACCACCGGCGGTGGCGCCCGCATGAAAGGCTTCGGCGAGCTCCTCGCTCAAGAAAGCCGCATGAAAGTGCATGCCGCCCTGACTCCGCGCACTATCCGCATCACCGACTCTTCAATTCTCGCCGACGACTCGCTCGACGTTATCTCACTGGCCAACACAGCCCGCCAGCTTCCCAACTTCGTCAGCTGCGTCGAGCCTTCACAACAGCCATTCAATCCTCAACACAACGACCGTCCATACGATCGCGACCAACGCGATGAATACGACGACCGTCGTGATCGCCGGGACGACCGCTACGACCGCGACCGCTACGATGACCGTCGCGACCGCTATCGCGACAATGAGCCGCTTATCCGCATAGGCCATACCGACAACGATGACATTCTCGAAGACGACCCCGACGATTTCAACGGCCGCCGCGACTACAACAATCGCAAATCACGCTCGGCCGAGCGCGAAAACCAGCGCCGAGAAGAGCAACGTCGCCAGGAAGAGCGTCGGCCGCAGCGCCCCTCGATTTTCCGCCGGGTTGCCGACCGACTGACCGGATTGGTCTCTGACGACGACCATAACGACCGTTTCGACGACGAATAAGCTCCGCAACCCGCTATCTCCCCCTCGTCAAACCTTTGACCCTCTAAACTTAACAATATATCCAACCCATCTTTACAATCCAGTCTTCCCAACATGACTTTCGACGATATCTCTTCAACCAACGATTTTGTTACTCCTCAACGCCAAGGCTCACTGATTAAAGTGATTGGAGTGGGCGGTGGCGGCAACAATGCCGTGCGCCACATGTACACTCAAGGCATCGACGACGTTTCGTTTGTCATCTGCAACACTGACCGCCAGGCATTGGTCAACTCCCCCGTGCCCACCAAACTCATCCTCGGCAAAACCGGCTGCGGCGCCGGCAACAAACCTGAAGTGGGCAAAGCAGCCGCTGAAGAAAGCGCCGAGGAAATCAATCGCCTCTTCGACGACCAGACCCAAATGGTGTTTATCACCGCCGGCATGGGTGGCGGCACCGGCACCGGCGCAGCTCCCGTGGTGGCCCGTCTGGCTCGCGAACGCGGCCTGCTGACCGTGGGCATCGTGACCATCCCCTTCCTCTTCGAGGGGCAGCGCAAAATTATCAAAGCGCTCGACGGCGCCGACGAAATGGCTAAATATGTCGACGCGCTTTTGGTGATCAACAACGAACGCCTCACTGAAATCTACCCCGACCTCCAGTTCATGAACGCTTTCGGCAAGGCCGACGATACCTTGGCCACCGCCGCCCGCGGCATCTCCGAACTCATCACCGCCAACGGCGTTATCAACATCGACTTCCACGATGTTGACACTACTCTGCGCGACGGTGGCCCCGCTATCATCTCTATTGGCTACGGCGAAGGCGACTCGCGCGTCACCAAGGCCATCAACGACGCTCTCAACTCCCCTCTGCTCAAAGACCGCGACATCCTCGGCTCTCAACGCATCCTCTTCAACATCTACTTCAACCCCGACGCTGAAGATGAATTCGTTATGCGCGAGGCCGATGAGTTGACTTCGTTCATCTCAAATATCGATGAGTCAGTCGACGTGATCTGGGGTCTGGCCCACGACAAATCGCTCGGCAACAAAGTAAAAATCACCCTCCTCGCCGCCGGCTTCGAAACCACCGACCGCAATCAGAGCAAAACCGTGGCCGAGACCAAACAGGCTCCCGCTCATCAGCCCTACGCTCAATCAGCTCCCGCTGCCCAGCGGCCTGCCGAGCCCAAAATCACCGACAACGCCACTGCGGTCGATCCGGCCCGTAAAATCGCTGAAGAATATGGCACTGATAAAGCCGGCGCTATTCTCAAAAACCGTGGTACCCAGAAATATGTGGTGCTGACCCCCGACCAGCTCAACGACGACGCAATCATCGACACCTTTGAGTCAACACCCACATTCTCTCGCGACCGCCGCCTTGTCGACGAAATCAAAAACGCCTCAAAGCGCGCTGCCGATGCTCATCAGTCAATCGACCCCATCGACCCTACCGCGCCCGCTGAAGCGCCTCGTCACGCCACTCGCATCAACTTCAAATAACAGCAATCACCCGGCAGGTTTATGGCGCGCTACTTCATTTATTTAGCCTACGACGGCCGCCCTTACCATGGTTGGCAATCTCAACCGGGGGGGGTAGCTACCGTGCAGCAGACGATTGAAGCAGCCTTGTCGACTCTGATGCGCCAACCGATTGCCGTCACCGGAGCCGGACGTACCGACACCGGTGTCAACGCCCGCCTGATGGCGGCCCACGTCGACCTCCCCGACTCTGTCGACCCCTGCTCGGTGGCAGAACTCCCGCGCCGGCTCAACGCCATCATTGGTCCCGGCATCGCCATTGACCGCATAGTACCCGTGAAGCCCGATGCCCACGCTCGCTTCGACGCCACTTCGCGCTCCTATCGCTATTTCGTCAATCATCGACGCAACCCTTTCCTAACGGCCTATTCATTGCTCTCCGCTCCCCTCGATTATGAGGCAATGAACCAAGCCGCCTCGCGGCTGCTTCAAGTCAGCGACTTCACCTCCTTTGCCAAGCTCCACTCCGACGCCCGCACCAACATTTGCCGCGTCGCCGAAGCCCGCTGGGTGAAGCTCGACGGCGATGGCGACCGCCACTGCTTCATCATTACCGCCGACCGCTTTCTGCGCAACATGGTGCGCGCCGTCGTCGGCACCCTCGTTGAAGTGGGCCGCGGCAAAATCACCCTCGACCGTTTCGACCAAATCATAGCCGGGCGCGACCGCTGTCTGGCCGGCACATCTATGCCGCCCCATCCACTCTTTCTTTGGGATATTACCTATCCCGAAGATATTTTTTTATAGTCGCGCATCATTTTTTTTCGCGATTTATCCCCCTCGATAACTATTTCTCTGAAAAATTATTTTTAATTTTGTGGGGCGGATGACAACTCCCTCCCGTCCGGCAATCCGATAGTAACAATTTAAATAGTTCAGCCAATGGAATATGGCATTCTCGACTTCCTTTGTCTCTTAGGCTCCGTAGGTTTATTCCTCTACGGAATGAAAGTAATGAGCGAAGGTTTGCAAAAAGCCGCCGGCGACCGCCTGCGCAACATTCTCGGTGCAATGACCCGCAACCGCTTTTCAGGCACTCTTACCGGCTTCTCAATCACAGCCCTCATCCAAAGCTCTTCGGCCTCTACAGTGATGGTGGTCAGCTTCGTTAACGCCGGCTTGATGACATTGGCGCAGTCAATGGCCGTCATTATGGGTGCCAACGTCGGCACCACGTTCACGGCCTGGGTGCTGACGCTTTTCGGCTTCAAGGTTGAAATATCTCTTTATGCCATTCCGTTGATTGCCGTGGCCGTTATAATGCTCTTCTCCCATAAGAGCCGCACCAAGTCGATAGGCGAGTTCCTGATTGGCTTCTCCCTGCTCTTCCTCGGCCTCGACATGATTTCAAATTATGTGCCTGACCTGCAGAGCAACCCCCAGATGTTTGCCTTCCTGCAGAAATATGCCGCCCTGGGCTTCCGCTCTGTGCTGATATTCTTCGCCGTCGGCTGCGTCGTCACCATGATTATCCAATCATCGGCCGCGACTTTTGCCATAACGCTTATCATGTTCAGCCGCGGATGGGTCGACTTCAACCTTGCATGCGCCATTGTGCTCGGCTCGGCCGTCGGCACCACCATTACCCCTATCCTCGCCTCCATGAGCGGTAACGCAGCCGCCAAACGCACCGCCATGGGCCACCTCCTCTTTAACATTCTCGGCTCAATATGGTGTCTGGCGCTCTTCTATCAGTTCACCGACCTTATACTTTGGCTCACAGAGCGCATCGGCATCGGCAACCCCAATTCGCTCTATGATTATATAACCAACCTTCAAGGCACCGACCCGCAAGTCTACAACCATCTCTTCGATGCCAAACCCACCAACGACGCCGACCTCGACCTCCGCATCTCGGCTGTCAAGCCGGCGCTGGCTCAACTGCAGTTCTACTCCTCAGTAGGCCTCTGCGTGTTCTACACCTCCTACAAGCTCGTCAACCTCGGCATCATGATATGGTTTACCAAGGTCTACGTTAAGATTGTGGAATGGATTATCCCCTCGAAGAAAAAAGGCGACGACGAGTTCCAGCTCAACTTCATCTCGGGCGGTATGCTCTCCACAGCCGAGCTCTCCATTGCCCAGGCTGAAAAGGAAATCGCCGTGTATGCCGACCGCGTCAGCCGCATGCTCGCTATGGCCCGCGACCTCGTCCACGCCAAGGAAGGCTCTGACGAGTTTACCCGCCTCTACTCCCGCATCGAGAAATACGAGGATATCTCCGACCGCATGGAAATCGAGATTGCACAATATCTGCGTCGATGCTCCGAAGGTCGACTCTCTAACATCACCAAGCGCCATCTGGCCGCTATGCTCGGCATAATCTCTGAAGTGGAATCAATCGCCGACTGCTGTCTCGGAGTCGGTAAGATACTCCAGCGCAAACAGCAGAGTAACGTCAAGTTCAACGAAGAAATCTACGACAATATCGACCTGATGTTTGACGACGTAAAAGTGGCGATGGACAACATGCTCCTGTTGCTTAAAAACATCGAGAACCCCTCTGAAACCGACATTATTGCCAGCTACAATGCCGAGCGCGAAATCAACAACCGCCGTAACTCGCTTCGCAACGCCAACATCGAAAACATCAACGAGCAGCACTACGAGTATCAGGCCGGCATCTACTACATGGACATCGTTGCCGACCTCGAAAAAACCGGCGACTATATCATCAACGTTGTTGACTCCGTGCGCCGCGACTTCCGCCACCGCGCCTGAACCCCCTTCCCCGAAAATTAGGGTTGCGACCTGCGCGACGGCCAAAATATCCGCAGAGCGGATGCCACATAATAATGCAATCCACATAAGAGCCCGCTCTCGCGGGCTTTTTTTCTGACCGCTCCGAGCCTTTGGCTTATTGACCCTATCGGGCTTATCGGGCTTATCGTGCTTATTGGGCTTATCGGGCTTATTCCTTTGCCACGGCCGATATGGTTTGGGGCCTTTTCTCAAGAGAATGTTTTGTTTACGCGTATGCGCCCAAATTTCTTGGGAAAAATCCCCCGCTTTAAAAAATTATTCCTAATTTTGCATTATAATCTCTCCGGAATTTCAAAATCGGTTTTTAAACAGTTCACTCCCCCATGCCCAACGTTGTTGTCTACGGCGCTTCTTCGCCCCAAATCAGCCC